>JAGQSI010000058.1 GCA_020439605.1 Acidimicrobiales bacterium
CGAGCGCCTCAACCCTGGTCTCCATCTCAGATGCCATCATCGTCAAGATCTCGACTGCACCATCTTCGTCTTTGACCTCGTAGGTTGCGGGGAACAGGAGGCCTTCGTAGTTGTTGGTCCCTGCGGGCAGAAGAGCTGTCTTTATCTGTGCGCCGTCAAGTGCAGCGTGAAGGTCCTCGGCCTTGATTCGAGGTACCTTCTCAACGATCCTGGCCACTATCTGATCGACCGTGTAGCCCTCGGGAATTGTGACCTTGGTGGTCTTGACCGCAACCGGGGTATCGGGCCCGGCGTTGAGAACATCTACGGCTTCTTGGAAGCTCATATTGGTTCTGAACTGGTAGGTGCCGGCCTGGATGGTTTTCAGATCCTTGCCCCCTACCCAAATGTTGAAAACAGTTGAGTTGGTGATCACGCCCTTGTTGGCAAGCACCGAAGCGGCACCTTTAGTGGTTGTCCCCTCAAGTATCGAGATGGTCACCGCCTCGCCAGGCGGACCACCTGGGTTGACCTGACTTCCCCACCACCAGCGCCCAATACCCACCGTCACCACCACCAGACCCACGATTACAAGCAGGGCCACCAACCAGCGAGGGGCACTGCTATGTGGAGGCAGATCCACATAGTCGTGGTCGTCATGAGCATCGTGAGCATCGTGGTCGTCATCACCCTGAGGCTCTAATCCCCCATGGGTTTCAACCGATTCACGCCTTGGCCTACGTGGTCCTTGACGTTGATCTCCCTGATCTTCGCCACCCCCAAGGTCTTGGTGATCGCCTTGGCCGGCGTCCGCTAGTTCGTCACTCACTCAGATCTTCTCCTACAGAACCAGCGTTCCTGCGGGCGTCCATCCAATCCTGGAGAATCACCGAGGCCGCTACGGCATCAATAACTTTACGCCTTGCCTTGGCATCAAGATCGCCGCGCTCTCGCAGCGAACGCTCCGCTATGCGCGTGGTCATACGTTCATCGTGTAGCTCAACCGGGACCTTGAGCCTCTTCGCAAGCTGCTCTCTTTCTGCGATGACTGCCGACGCGGCTATTCCGGTCTTGCCTTCGAGGTCGATCGGTAACCCGAGCAGGACCAACTCCGCTTCCCAATCCTCTACGAGCTGCTGGATCTGAGCGTAGAGACGAGATTTGTCTGCAATACGTTCGAGGGTGGTTATGGGAATAGCCACGCGTTCGTCGGCGTCGGAGACCGCTACACCAATTCTCTTCGAACCCAGATCCAGGGCCAGTACTCGCATAGGCAGCTAGATGAGCCCAGCGCTCGAGCGTGCTGCCTCAAGCGCCTCGTCGATTCCTTCTGGGTTCTTGCCTCCAGCCACCGCTATGACGGGATCCTTGCCACCACCACCCTTGACGGCGCGAGCAGCACCAGAAAGCAACTCTCCAGCATTGAAACCGGACTCGGGAGCCACCGCAGCCACGAGAGCTACTCCCCCACCTTCAGGTGCACCGATCAGAACCACCGCTTTGATGCCAGCCTGATCTCTAACAGCCACCCCAAGGCTCCTCAGGTCATCACGACCAAGTCCATCGACCCGAGCTATCACCACCCCATCTACAGCGGAAGCGGCGAGATCGCTGGCGCCACTAGAGGCAAGCTTTGATTTGAGGGATTTCAACTCGGCCTTGAGTTCCTTCAACTCACTGAGGCGCTTGTCGATTCCATCGAGAACTTCAGCGCGGGGAACACCGAGGCGATCAGAGACCGCCCCCAACTCTGCTTCTTCGCGTCGCAGCCGATCTATTGGCCCCATACCGCTGACTGCTTCAATACGGCGCAGGTTGCTGCCGATCGACGACTCGCCGATGACCTTGATCGGCCCAATGTCTCCGGTTCGACTGACATGGGTGCCACCGCAGAGCTCGGTTGAATGTGGCCCGGCTTCAAGAACTCGAACAACGTCGCCGTACTTCTCCCCGAAGAATGCGATAGCTCCAAGCTCTAGCGCCTCATCTTTGGTGGTCTCGAAGTGACGAACTGGAGTGTTGTTCAAAATGTCTGAATTGACGAGGTCTTCGATCATGGAGATCTGAGCTGGGGTGACTGCCTCGAAATGGCTGAAGTCGAAGCGAAGCCGGTCTGGCCCGACCCACGAACCTTGCTGTTTCACGTGAGAGCCGAGGACCTCACGTAAGGCCCAGTGCAACAAGTGAGTACCCGTGTGATTTCGGCGGATGGCGTTGCGACGGCACACATCGATCGAGGCAGTGAGCGTTGAGCCGACATTGATGTCGGCTCCACCGACAACGATGTGACGATGCAGGCCTGGCAGAGCTTGGAGGGTGTCTGTGACCTCGTAGAGCAACTCGCCGATCTGGAACTTTCCGGTGTCTCCAACCTGGCCACCCGACTCTGCATAGAAGGGGGTTCTGTCCAAGAAGACGCTTGCCACCCCATCTGCACCGGGCACGACTCCTAGGACTGTGGCTTCAACGTCCTCGAGCAGATCGCGCCCCACAAACTCCGTTGGACCATGGCTCTCCAGAATTGATTGGAACGCATCCGCTTCGTCTCCAACCGCAACAGCGCCCTTCTTGGCGCTCTTGCGAGCCCGATCTCTTTGATCGGCCATAGCGGCGTCGAAACCAGCTCGGTCGACCTCAAAACCTCGGCCCTGCGCTATCTCGGTGGTTACCTCAAGTGGGAAGCCATATGTGTCGTGCAACTGGAAAGCAACTGCACCGCCAAGTGCACCTCCCTGCTCCACACCCTCTAGGGCGGAGTCGAGAATGGTGAGACCACTCTTCAACGTACGGCGGAACTGTTCTTCTTCGCGGCCGAGCACACTCAACACGGTGTCCGAGTTGGCAACGAGATGCGGATAGGCGGAGCCCATGATCTTTATGACCTGCTCCGCCATCAGCGACGAGATTGGCTTGTCCACCCCTAGCAGGTAGGAGAAACGAACCGCTCTGCGAATAATGCGGCGAAGCACATAACCACGATCCTCGTTGGAGGGCATTACCCCGTCGGCAACCAGGAAGCTCATGGTCCTTGCATGATCTGCGAGAAGCTTTAGAGCCACATCGGAGTCTGGATCTGCTCCGAGTCCAACACCAGTGAATGATTGAGCGGCGTCTACAAGCCCTGCTAGTTCGTCGGTGTCGAACACGTTGGGTGAGCCGATGGTGACTCCAAGCAAACGCTCGAGGCCTGCTCCAGTGTCTATGTTCTGGGACTTCAACGGGCGCAGCGAGCCATCTTCCTGGCGGGAGTACTGCTGAAATACCAGATTCCAGAACTCTACGAACCGGTTCTCCGCCGCTGGATTGGCCGGACCTCCATCGGGGCCGAACTCTGAACCAAAATCCCAGAACAATTCCGAACACGGACCGCATGGGCCGGTGTCTCCCATTTCCCAGAAGTTGTCCTCGTCGAGGCGAGCGATCCGCTCAATGGGGAAACCAATCTCGTCCACCCAGAGTTGAACCGCTTCGTCATCATCTACATGACAAGTGACCCAGATCCGTTCTCCGTCCAGGCCAAGGATCTCCGTGGTGAACTCCCATGCCCATTTGATGGCATCCGACTTGAAATAGTCGCCGAAACTGAAGTTGCCGAGCATCTCGAAGAACGACAGATGTCGAGGAGATCTACCAATGGCATCTAGGTCATTGTGTTTGCCGCCCGCTCTCACACATGCCTGGATGGAACTCGCCCGAGGCGGCTGATAAGGGACGGCTTCCTCACCGATGAAATAGGGAACGAAGGGCATCATTCCCGAGTTGGTGAACATGGGTGCCGAGGGATGCAGCGGGATCAGACCAGCCGATTCAACACTGGTGTGGTGGCGTTCGGTCCAGAACTGGGCCCACGCGTTGCGCAGTTGCTCTGCTCGCATGCGCTCAATCCCCTTCCAACAATGCACGGCCGCGCCCAAGTGCGCGAGTTAGTTGTTCAACCCTAATGGTCAACATGACGATCCAACGATGTCGTTATCGGCGCGAGCAGCGCTTGTCTGCTGGCGACTCACCGACGAAAGTCCGGTCCTGAACCCGGGCGCGAAGCTCTGCCTCGGTGGCCTTCATTGCCTCGCGGCCTTCGCTTGCGGCTGCCTTGACGGTTTCGGCGAGGCCCTTGCCCGCAGCAGAAGCCCTGATGGCAACCTGCTCTGGCATATACGCCTCAACGGTTTCTTCAACTTTGCGCTTTGCCCAGAACGCTCCGCTGGCACCGACCACAACTCCGGTGCCCATCCAGATAATTCTCTTGAACACGATTATTCCTTTCGCATGCGCCGTGCTGCTTTTGACGCACCAGAACGAAGAGCCACGGTCTTGATGACCGGTGCAGATAGGGCTCGATAGGCCAACTTGGAGGTGGCATCCACCGTGGCACTAATGGACTCGGCGCTACCAACAAGGCGATCCACACGCTCTAGCTCATAGTTGGCTTCCTCTAGGGCCGAGGCCATGTCGTCTATGAGCGGAAGCGCCTGAGCATTCAACTCGTCAAGCGTTCTGGTAACCCATCTGACTGCTATCAGAATCCGCTGAAGAGCGAAGAGCACCGCAACTACAGCAACGATCGAGCAACCGGTGATGATGACCAGAGCAAGGTCTGATGCCGACATCTCAGCTAGCACAAGTCCACTCACTGTTGTTGGTCCTGTGATCGTCTCTGTGTCATTCGTTCGGCTATCTCTCGTTCTCGACCGTGGTTGGACGGCTCGTAGTAGCGACGGGACAGAACTTCATCCGGTCGGTACTGCTGAGGCACCCATCCACGCGGGTCGTCATGAGGATACTGGTAGCCAGAACCGTGACCGAGCTTCGATGCGCCCTGATAGTGACCGTCTCGCAGATGCATAGGAACCCCTGATGACGGAGTGTTCCTGACGTCTTGGCCAGCCGCCGAAATGGCGGTGGTCACCCTGTTGGACTTCGGGGCACCAGCTAGATGAACCACTGCCTGGGCCAGGTTGAGTTGTGCCTCTGGTAGACCGACATGCTCCACCGCCTGGGCCGCAGCTACCGCCACCAGGAGAGACAATGGGTCCGCTTCACCAACGTCTTCGGAGGCCAAGATGATGAGCCGCCTGGCTATGAAACGGGCGTCCTCGCCTGCCTCGAGCATGGTGGCGAGCCAGTAGAGACCGGCATCTATGTCCGAACCCCGGATGGACTTGATGAATGCAGACGCGACGTCATAGTGATCATCTCGCCCATAGCGAAGAGCCTTGGTACCCAACGCGGCTTCTGCATCACTCAACTCGACAACAGGAGCAGAACCTTGAGTTGCTGCTCGTTGCTGAGCCAGAGCAATGGCCACCTCCAGGCTTGTGAGGGTATGGCGACCATCTCCATTGGCTCGAGATGCCAGGTGTTCAATGGCTTCGTCCGTGGCCGATGTGGACTCGGCGCTAAGGGCTTTGGCTATCAGGTCCTTTGCGGCGGTTTCGTCCAATGCGTTGAGTCTGAAGAGAGTGGATCTACTCAACAGCGGTGGATTGACCTCGAAATAGGGGTTCTCGGTGGTAGCTCCGATGAGGGTCAACAGGCCACTTTCCACCGAGGGCAACAACGCATCTTGTTGGGTTTTGTTGAAGCGGTGAACCTCGTCGAGAAACAGAATCGTGGACTGCTGACGTTCCCCAAGTCGCTGCTGAGCTCTCGCCACCACCTCTCTCACGTCCTTCACGCCCGCAGTCACAGCAGACAGCGTCTCAAAGGCGCGGGCGGTATGAAGTGCAATCACCTTGGCGAGGGTTGTCTTGCCGGTGCCGGGTGGACCCCACAAGATCACCGAGGACAAACGGTCGGCTTCTATCAGTACCCGTAGTGGCTGACCGGGACCCAAGAGGTGGTCCTGTCCCGCGATGTCATCGAGGGACCTTGGCCTGAGCCGATCCGCTAGTGGCGCCCTACGGGCCAATTGTTCTGCCGCCGAAGCACCAAAGAGATCGTCGGTCATGACGATGAACCGTGATCGCTGCTTTCCTTGGCGAGCAACAAGCGGTCCAGCTTGGCCTCAAGACGTGCTAGGTCATCAGAGTTGATTACCCGCATCCTCAGACCAGCCAACTCCCTGGCCAGGTAGTCCAGATCTGCTTTGACCTCGGCCGCACGGCGTCTGTCCTCGGCCGCCTCCTGTCGGTCACGATCCGCTTGGCGGGTTTCGGCCAACAAAATCAAAGGGGCGGCGTAAGCAGCCTGAGTGGAGAACGCCAGGTTGAGGAGAATGAATGGATACTTGTCGAACTGCAGATTTTCAGGTGCAGCGGCGTTCCATGTGAACCACAAGATCACCAGTACTGTCTGAAAAGCCAGGAACTTGGCAGTGCCCAGAGTATGGGCAATCCGTTCGCTGAACCTCCCGAAACCCTCCGGGTCATAGTGGTACCCAAAGCGATCCCCGTAACGGGGAGTAGAAAGATCCCTGGCGGATCTGCGCAGCTTTCGGGTCAACAGCACGCGTTGACGCTACCCGCCCTGGGCTATTGAATACCTACATTGACCCTAAAAAGGCGCCGTGGTGGGCGCAGCGGGTGGTGGTGTGGACCCAGCGGCACTCTCCCAATAGGCATTGAGAGCATTCTGCGTCTTGGACAACCAAATGAGGCCGCCGATGAGGGGCAGAAATACCCAGAATCCAGTTGCCAAGGAGACCTCAGATGTGCGGCCACTTCGAACATAGAGATCGTTCACCTCGGATGGCATCAGGAAAGCATTGACCAAGCCCGTGAGAATTGCGAGCAGAAGGCCAATGCCTCCACCAATACCTTGACCGGAATGGTCCTTCATCTCCTTGAAGGTCACGTACTGCCAGTAGATCGCGTAAATGCCGAATGTCACTATCGACAAAAGAAGCACAACCAACCATGAACGCTGCTGACCTACTGGACCCATATCAATCTCCTCCGGTTGCTAGATACCTGACTGTAGCCACTTCCCTCATGTCGGGAGACGGATCCCAGACACCTAGACGGATTCATGGCTCTATGTGGAAGGGGGCAGTACCCGAAGCCCGAGGTCCGCGAGCTGCTGAGGCTCAACCGCTGTTGGCGCCGAGGTCATGGGATCTATCCCGGACTGAGGCTTGGGGAACGCAATCACCTCACGAATGTTTTCCTCGCCAGCCAAAATCGCCGTCAGGCGGTCAATCCCAAAGGCGAATCCGCCATGGGGCGGGGCACCAAAGCGAAACGGGGTGAGAAAGAACCCGAAGCGTCGATCTGCTTCTTCCTCAGAGATTCCCAACAGCCTGAAGATTCGAGCCTGCAGTACTGGTTCGTGGATACGAATAGAACCTGAGCCCAGCTCCCAACCATTGAGCACAAGGTCATAGGCGAGAGAACGAACCGACATCGGGTCGGTCTCCAGGTTGTCTATGTCTTCGGGATGTGGATGGGTGAAGGGATGGTGGCCGGGCCTGGGATTGCCCGCATCGTCCTTCCCAACGAACATCGGGAAATCAACAACCCACACATAACGGTACGGACCCTCATGAACCGGAGGTCTCCCAAGGTCATTACGCAAGGTGCCCAGCACCTCACAGGTTTGCAGCCACTCGTCGGCCACGATCAACAAGAGATCGCCCGCTTCGGCATCAAACGCTGAAATGATCTCAGGGACCTCTCGCTCTGAGAGGAACTTTGCCACCGGCGAGGTGAACGATTCCCCTCCTTCATCCACCTTCAGCCAAACCAGTCCCTTGGCTCCAAGGGACTTGGCCCTATCGGTAAGGCCATCAAGCTTGTTACGCCCGTAGTCGCCTGCCGCTCCTTGCACCTTGATGCCCTTGATACAAGGTGCCTTGAAAGCATTGAATCCGGTCTCGGTGAAGATCGGGGTCAGCTCAACAAGTTCCATGCCAAAGCGCAGGTCCGGCTTGTCGATACCGAACCTATCCATTGCATCGTGCCAGGTGATCTGTTGGATCTCGGGAGGGCGTTCGCCTGTAACCACTTCGGCTGCGGCCATGACTGCTTCGGAGATGAACGCAAGCACATCGTCTTGGGTTACAAAGCTGGCCTCGGTATCGAGCTGCATGAACTCGTATTGACGGTCTGCTCTCAGGTCCTCGTCCCGAAGACAGCGAGCGATCTGGAAATACCTGTCTGTACCGCCCACCATCAACAACTGCTTGTAGAGCTGTGGGCTCTGCGGAAGGGCATAGAACTCACCGGGGCGTTGGCGGCTCGGCACCAGGAATTCCCGTGCGCCCTCCGGTGTAGAAGGCATGAGCATTGGGGTCTCGACCTCTATGAAACCCTGGTCCTCCATCGCCCGACGAATTGCCGAGTTGACCTTGGCGCGCACCCGCAAGTTGCGCTGCATGCGCTCGCGTCGCAGATCGAGATAGCGGTATCGCAGACGAACCAACTCATCTACGTCGTCTGCACGTGAATCGATCGGGAATGGTGGCGGCTCCGCAGAGGAAAGCACCTCAACAGTGCAGTCCTGCAGTTCCACGTCGCCGGTTGGCAATTTGTCATTCACGGTGCCATCGGGACGCTGAGCCACAGTACCGGTGATACGTAGAACAAATTCCGAACGAACATCGGTGTCGTCGTGAACCACACATTGAACCACGCCAGTGTGATCGCGCAGATCGACGAACGCGAGATGCTCACCGTGTTCGCGACGCTTGGCAACCCAACCAGCCACTGAGACAACGTCGCCAATATTGGCTGCCCGAAGTTCCCCGCAATAGTGGGTTCGCAGTCCTGCAGCCTTGGTCATTCGTTGTCCTCGATAATGGATTCGTTGTTGGTTGATGAACTGAGTGCTTCTTGAATTCTCTTGACCAGTTGCGCACGCTCAACCATGGACTGGTTGTGGCCGAAGCCTGCCCGAAGGGGTCGAAGCGTTGCCGAACCGGCTGCAAATTCTTCCTCGCCAATAATGACAGCTAGTGCTGCACCAGAGCGGTCTGCAGCCTTCATTTGTGCTCGCATGCTCTTGGAGTCGAAGCCACGATCGCAACGGATGCCGGCGCCACGAAGCTCTGCTGTGATTGCCCGGGCCTGCCCACCTCCAGAGACGTCCACCACATAGACATCTATCCGGCTAGGTGATTGGGCGAAAACTCCCTCAGCGTCGCAGGCAATAAGCAGGCGTTCTATGCCTGAACCGAACCCGATGCCGGGTGTAGGTGCTCCGCCGAGCTCTTCCACAAGGCCGTCATAGCGACCACCGCCAAGGATGGTGGACTGTGCGTTGTCCACCAAGGTTGGGACGAACTCAAAGGTGGTGTGGGTGTAGTAGTCGAAGCCTCTGACCAAGCGTGGAGCGAACACAAAGGGAATCTGGGCGG
>JAGQSI010000059.1 GCA_020439605.1 Acidimicrobiales bacterium
TGAACTCAGAGACCTTCACCCGACAGATGTGGTGGATCGTCTTCAATCACTACCACTAGCGCGGCGTCAACAAGTGGTGGCGATGCTCGCCGATGAACAAGTTGCAGACCTCCTGGAAGAGATGCCCGAGGAAGAAGCAGTAAGGCTGATCGAAACCCTCGATCTAGAGCGCGCCGCTCACATCCTCGAAGAGATGGAACCAGACGACGCGGTGGACCTGCTCGCCGATCTTCCAGAACCTGAGCGAGCCGCGCTTCTCAAAGAGATGCGTCCCGAAGAATCCATTCCTCTGCGCCGCCTGCTCGCCTACGACGAAAACACCGCTGGCGGTTTGATGACCCCCGAGCCAGTGGTTCTCGCCCACACCACAACCGTCGCCGAAGCACTCGCAACCGTACGCGAACGAGAACTGCCATCGGTGCTAGCAGCACAGGTATTCGTGGTGCAGCCACCTGTCTCCACCCCTACCGGGCGCTATCTCGGAGTGATCGGTTTTCAACGACTGCTGCGCGAGCAACCTTCCACCACTCTCGAAGAATGCACGTCAGATTCCAAGGTCGAGCCGATTGCACCCGACTTGTCTTCACGTGAGGTGGCGGAGCGACTCGCCTCCTATGACCTACTGGCCCTTCCGGTTTGTGACCATGCCGGGAGACTGATCGGCGCTATCACCGTGGACGACGTGTTGGATCACGTCCTTCCCGTTGGTTGGCGAAGACGCCGCGCTGGAAGATGACCACCGATAGCTCGCCAAGAGCCCGAACCATGATGAGGACCAAGGCCAGGCTCCTCGGTCTCGTTTCTGTGTCGATGACGCTCCCGGTATTGATGGCTGGATGTAGCGCCACCGGTGGATCCTCAAATTCCGAATCCAACCCACCCAATCGCTCCAATGGAGCTTCCACGCTCGAGTGGAAAGAATGCGACGGTGGCTTTGATTGCGCCACCCTGCAGGTACCGCTAGATCACACAAAGCCCGACGGTGAAACCATCGAGATCGGCGTCACCCGGCATCGAGCAGACAACCCCTCAGAACGCATCGGTGTGTTGTTGATCAATCCCGGTGGCCCCGGAGGCTCAGCCACCGAATTGGCCCATACCCTTCCCCGAGCGGGCGAGCTCGGCGACCGTTTCGACATAATCGGTATGGACCCACGAGGCGTAGATACAAGTTCCGAACTCGACTGTCACTCCCACCTCCAGGAGATCTACGACGCTGACCCAACAGTGGACTCCGCGAAGGACAAGGAAGAGCTTCTCAGCACTTCAAGAGACTTTGTTCAAGAATGCAAGGAGAAGTACGGGTCGCTGCTTGGTTTCATGGGCACAACCGATGTTGCCAAGGACATGGATCTGCTGCGCAGCGCTCTCGGTGAAGAGCAGATCTCCTATCTCGGCTACTCCTATGGAACCTCACTGGGTCAGGAATACGCTCGGCTGTTTCCCACCCGGGTCCGGGCAATGATTCTCGATGGTGTTGTGGACCATGGCCCCGACGGGCTCGACATGGCCAAAGGTCAAGCTGCCGGCTTCGAACTCGCCTTCGAAACCTATGTGCGCCATTGCCGCGACGAGGGCTGTGGCTTTGGCGACAGGGACAGCGATGTTGCCGCAGTGATCGACGAGGTCATCGCCATGGCCGAAACCAAGCCGATCCCCGCACCCAACGCCGATCGCGCGGCCACACCCGGCACCATCTCGGTGGCACTTGCCCGTGGTCTCTATAGCGACCAGCTGTGGTCCCAGCTCTCAAGCGCGCTCAGAGATGGTCTTGAGGGAGACGCCAGCGGCATCGTTCAAATGGCCGATGAATACCTGGGTCGAGAGCCAGATGGATCATACGGCGGAGGGTTTGAGGTCTATTTCTCTGTTACCTGCCTGGACGATCCCTGGCCCAAAGATGTGGAGAAGTTCTTTGAGGCCGCCGCGGCAGCGGAGAAGGAGTCCCCTCGTTTCGGCGGAGCGATAGTTATTGACTACCTGCGCTGCGCCATGTGGCCGGTTGACCCCAAACCCCTAAAGCCCATCCCATCCGACATCGAAGGTCTTGCACCGGTCCTGGTGGTCAGCACCACGGGGGACCCAGCAACCCCCCACGAGAACGCTGTTGAGGTGGCGAATCAGATTCCCGGCTCGGTGCTGGTCACGAACGTCGGACGTGGTCACACCATTGTTCTGCACGGCAAAGCGTGCATAGACGACATCGCCATGAACTACCTCAGGGATCTGGAGTTGCCCGACGCCAACACCCGCTGCGAATAGCCAGCCTCAACCAGCCATCCTCAGCCAAACGGCCTCAGCCAACCGAACTAGCAAGCTCTCCTGCCACAAGAGGCTCTAGCACCAGTTCTGGCTTGTCTGCCATGAGGCGATCCAGCCAGTAACTGCTCTCGAAGACCGCAATCAGTGTTCCATCGGAGCGCCCAAGAACATCCACCCCACGCATGGATCGCAACTCGGCCGCGCTGCTCGCATCGGTCCTGCGAGCAACCGTGTAGGAGGTTGGGCTCAGCTCGACCGGTGCACCGAACTCGTTCTCAAGTCTGTGGAGCGCCACCTCGAACTGCATAGGTCCAACTGCGGCGAGCACGGGGGCCTGATCTCCAAAGTCCGGATCCCGCAGAACCTGGACCACACCCTCTTCGTCGAGCTGGTTGATGCCTTTACGGAACTGCTTGAACTTGGAGGTGTCACGAACTCGGGCCACCGTGAAATGTTCTGGGGCGAAACTGGGAATCCGAGGGAAGCTCACCTTCTCGTCCAGCCAGAGCGTGTCTCCCACCCGAACATCATTGGCGTTCACCAACCCAATCACATCGCCGGGAAACGCTTCGTCGAGAGTCTCGCGTTCTGAGCCGTTCACGGTGTGCGCGTACTTGGTGGCAAACGGTTTGCCGGTTGAATCGTGAGTGACAACCATCCCTCGCTCGAAGCGGCCCGAACACACCCGTAAGAACGCGATGCGATCTCGGTGTGACTTGTCCATGTTTGCCTGCACCTTGAAGACCAGCCCGGAGAATGGAGCGTCAAGAGCACGGGGTTGTTCGGCCACATCGATTCTGGGAGTGGGTGGCGGAGCAAGATCTATCACCGAGTCGAGCAGCAAGCGCACACCAAAGTTGGTGAGAGCAGACCCAAAGAACGTTGGTGACAATTCTCCGGCCAGGAACAGTTCCTCATCGAAATCGAGGCCCATGGTTTCGAGAAGCTCGCTCTCTTCATGAGCGGTTGTCCACGCAGCACCCTCCTCGGCCAATGCTCGCTGTGGGTCCACCACTTCTTCAGGCGCCTCAGTAGCACCACGAGCGGTTCTGGTGAAACGGATGAATTCCCCGCTACGGCGATCGATCACCCCACGAAAATCTCCAGCAATGCCCACCGGCCACGTGACAGGCGCGGCAGTCACCCCGATCTTTGCATCGATCTCATCGAGCAACGCCAAGGCGTCGAGACCGGGACGATCCCATTTGTTGATGAACGTGAGAATCGGGATCTGTCGGGCCTTGGCAACCTCGAACAACTTGAGGGTCTGTGGTTCGATACCCTTTGCCGCATCAAGCACCATCACTGCCGCGTCAGCAGCGGCCAAGACTCGATACGTATCTTCGGAGAAGTCACGGTGACCGGGTGTGTCGAGCAGGTTCACCACACAATCCCGATACGGGAACTGAAGCACTGTCGAGGTGATGGAGATTCCTCGCTGTTGTTCCATCTCCATCCAGTCCGAAGTTGCAGAGCGGCGATCTCCGCGAGCCTTCACCGCGCCGGCGGTTCCAGTGAGAGCACCGCCATAGAGAAGGAACTTCTCGGTGAGGGTGGTTTTGCCGGCGTCAGGGTGCGAAATTATGGCGAAGGTGCGGCGACGTTTCGCTTCTGCAAGGGGACTAGACATCTAGGACTCTCGAATCAAACTTGTGTGGCGGAGCGACAGTCTGCGCAGTGCCCGAAGAGATCAAGACGATGATCTCGCACTTCGAAGCCTGCCGAACGCGCTACCTGGGACGCCAAAGCATCCACTGATTCCTCGAGCGCGTCAGGCACGGTGAAGTCCCTCACCACGCCACAGGACTCACAGATCAGATGGTGGTGATGATGATCTGTGAGGTCCTCAGCAAGTTCGAAACGGGCAAACTCATCGGTACCGGAGACTCGATGAACCACTCCCGCGCCTTCAAGAACCGACAGGTTTCTGTAGGCCGAGCTCTGTGAAAGATCGGATTCCGTAACCACTTCTGCTGCGGTGAGAGGCCGGGTAGCGCCTACGAGGGTCTCCACCAAGGTCCGCCTGCCGCTGGTGTATCGCTGACCGTCTAGGTCCAAGCGATCAGCGACCGCTCGGTGCAGATCTTCTCCCACATACCCACCCTAGCTAGTTGTCGCCATTCACACATGGCTGGATTTCTTCGCAATTGTAACGCTATTGTCATATTTCGATCGCTCGGACCTGCCGATAACTATTTGAGTCCACCTGGCAGGACCGCCCAAGGAGTCCCAAATGTGCGAATGCACAGCACAAGACCAAACCCCAAGTTCCAAAGGTCGAGTCAGCCGCCGCTCCGCCATCGCTGGAGGCCTGGCGCTCGCCGCAACTCCATTTGCTGCATCACGAGCCAGCGCAGCGGCCGGAGGTTCAGGATCTGAGCTTTCGTCCGAAGGCTTCGACACCTTCCTCGGCGCCGAAACCCAAGATTTCTCGTTCCTGCCGCCTCGGCCTGCCGCTGAGAAACACGTGCGTCCAATGATGTTCCCGGTTCTGGCAGATCCGGCGATCGGCAAGCCCTACTGGTCCGACACCTACCTCGCTCCTCGCAGCAGCGGACGCAAACATGAGGGTCAGGACCTCATGGGACCCAAGCTGCTCAAGCTCTTGGCATGTGTCGATGGCACGATCGTGGAGTTCCGCCATCAGGCCAGCGGCAACTCGCTCTATCTCAAGGGCGACGATGGTTGGTACTACTGCTACCTCCACATCAACAACGACGACCCGGGCACAGACAACGGTGCAAACCAGTTCAAGTACGCGTTTGCACCAGGAATGGAGGCCGGCAAGCGGGTCCTCAAGGGTCAACACATCGCCTATCTCGGCGACAGTGGCAACGCTGAATCCACCGGAGCTCACTGCCACTTTGAGATCCGTATGCCCAACGCAAAGTGGTACAACGCCGCAGCGGTGAACGCCAAGTACTCGCTAGACGCCGCAGAGCCAGCCAAGATCCGTGCTCAGGTTCCGGACTCAGCGTTTCAGCCCCTCGCCAATGCCGAGGCTTTCGCAAGCCGTCAAGCCACAGACTTCTTGGGCGCGGTCCCATCTGCCGCATGGTTGAGCTCGGCAGTAGGTGAGCTCGAGGGCGGCGTTGTTGGCCTCGACCCGTTCATTGAGAACCTCTTGAGTCAACCCGGTGCAGCGTCGGTTACCGCACCAACAATCCGGCTGTATCTCGGCTACTTCCTACGCATTCCTGACTACGGCGGTTTGACCTACTGGATCAACAGGGTCCGCTCCGGCACCCCCCTGGACATTGCCTCTGGCCAGTTCGCTGGCAGTAGCGAGTTCACCAACCGCTACGGCAATCTCTCCAATTCGGATTACATAGATCTCATCTACCAAAACCTTTTCGGTCGCGCCCCGGACTCGGGCGGTAAGGCCTTCTGGCAACAACGCCTAGATGCCGGCGCCAAACGAGGCTGGTTCATGAGACAGCTCTGTGAATCACCCGAATACATCCGAAAGACCGCCTCACAGGTGAGAGTGATCCAGGTCTATGTCGCGATGTTGAATCGCTCCCCTGACGCATCCGGCTACGAGTTCTGGAGTGGCCGTGACAGCGACTCGGAAACTGGGCTCCAACAACTAATTTCTGCCATTCGTGGCGGCTCCAGCTACGCATCGCGGTTCTCGGCCTGACACCATTAGGGCCATGGCCAACCCAATCGACTCAGAACTTCTCGACTTTGCAGTCACAACCTTGCGCGCCGCTGGGGAGTTCACCCTCACCCATTTCAGAACAGACCTTGAAATAGACGCCAAGGGCGACGGGACTCCAGTCACGGTGGCAGACCGTGGCGCTGAGCGGTTGGTGCGTGAACTCATCGAAGCTCGCTTTCCTGACGACGGCATCCTCGGAGAGGAAGAAGGCGAAAAGCCGGGAACCACAGGACGGCGTTGGATCATTGATCCGATCGACGGAACAAAGGCCTTCACACACGGTGTCCCCCTCTACACCAACCTCTTGGCCCTCGAAGACGACGAGGGAATTGCTATTGGGGTCATCAACGTCCCAGCTCTGGGCGAGACCGTCTATGCCGGACGTGGTCTTGGTGCTTTCCTGAACGGGAACCCGACCGGTGTCAACTCCCACTCAGGTTTGGCTGGTGCATGTATTTCTACAAGCGGATTCAACCCCTGGACTGATGCGGCACTTCTCGCCGTCAAACAATCCGGTGTTCAGCTTCGCACCTGGGGTGACGGCTACGGCTATGTCCTAGTAGCGACCGGTCGGATCGAAGCCATGGTTGATCCTGTGGCAGAGCTCTATGACCTCGCCCCCATGCCGATCATCTTGTCCGAAGCCGGTGGGCGTTTCACCAGCTACGAGGGCCACAGCGGACCCGACCATCGAAGCGGTATTGCTTCCAATGGCTTGGTTCATGACGAAGTCATGGCTCTGTTGCAGGACTAGAACTCTCAGATCCATCCTGAGCGTTTGAAGGTTCGCCACAAGGCGCCGGCCACGCCCAGCATTGATGCCAATGCAATTGGGTAGCCAATGGTCCAGTCGAGTTCGGGCATATGACTGAAGTTCATTCCCCACACACCAGCCAGCAGGGTTGGCGCAGCAATGATCGCTGCCCAAGCTGAGATCGTCCTCATGTCATTGTTCTGGCGAACACCTACCTGGGCGAGATTGGCGCCAAGTGCGTCGGTCAACAGGTCACGCACCAGCTCGAGACGACTCAGAACCCGCTGAAGGTGATCATCGACATCACGGAACTCGATCTCTAGAGAAGCCTCATGAACCACGGGTTCTCGCACCATCAAATCTCGCACAAGCTCTCTCATGGGTATGACATTTCGCAGTAGTTCAAGAACCTGACGCTTCAGTCCAAATATCCGGGGAGCAGGATTGTCGCGCTCGTCGCTGAACACTGATTTCTCGGCTTCGTCCACATCACCTTCGAGCTCTTCGATCACAAGCGCGTAGTCATCAACAATCAGATCCAATACCGCATAGAGAACAGCGATGGCACCCTTGGCGAGCAGTTCAGCATCTGACTCAACTCGAGCTCTGACCGAAGCAAGAGCAGAGGCCTCGCCATGGCGAATAGTGATCAGGAACCCGGCACCAAAGATCAGTTGGACCTCGCCCACCACCACGTCATCGGGATGGTCGTATCCAGCTGTCTTGGCCACGACAAAGGTGACATCTCCGTAGTGCTCCAACTTCGGGCGCTGGTGAGCCTTTAGAGCGTCCTCCACCAGAAGGTCGTGAAGCGAGAACGACGCCGAAAGCGTTCTGAACTCCTCAGGGGTCGGATCGTGTAGACCGAGCCACACAAAACCATTGGAACCTGCTTCAGCAATGGCGCACGCCGTGGACTCAATACCGTTGAGTTCACCGATTCGCTGGCCATCGCGGTAGAGACCACTAGCAACAATCACGCCCTAGAGTTTCGCCTCTAGGGGCCCACTACATCGGGGATGGCGATAGGCCATCTGATTCACTTCTGAAGATCAACTCGGATTAGCTACACGAAGCCTTGTCTGAGCCGATGGATTAGAGAATGGAACAAGTGGTCACGATCCTTGAGCGTGAAGGCGAAGCGCTTGAGGTGCTTCTCTTCAAGCTTGTTGAGACCAAGCTTATTCTCGCGGCCGATGAAGCACGCTTTTTGCCCAGGGCAACCAGAGAGGTGGAACGAGCACGAGCGCGCGCCAGAGAAATTGACCTCATGCGTGCAACCACCATGGCACGCTTTGGTTCTCCCATGACGCTGCGCGAAATTGCAGCAGACGCATCTGGCGCTTGGCCATCAATCCTCAGGGACCATCATGCTGTCCTGTCGGGTCTGGTGGAGGAGATCGGCGTAACCGCTCACCTGAACTCAACAGTGGCGGAACAAAGGATGAGCCAGCTTCGTTCAGAACGAGCTCACGCCGAAACCGTTGCCTTGGCAAGCCCTGAAACTGGCGCCTCTGGTTCAGACAAGACAGCTGTGACCATCGAACGCCCCAATACTCGCCTTATACGCAACGGGGAGCTCGACTGGCTCGCTAGAGGCGCAGCGCTCGAAACGGTGTTCGGCACCGCTGCACGTCTAAGAATGCCCGACCTCGTCGAGTTCCTCCGATAAACACAACCCCTCCTCGGGTTTCGCTGGGTACCTAGCCGGTATCTCGTCGAAACCCTCGGAGGGGTGTGAAATTGGTGAATTGTTTGAACTTGGGCGGGTTGGAGTTAGGCGGGTTGGAGTTAGGCGGAACGAACCTGACCGATTCGATCGTGCCAATCCGATGCCTCACCAATGGCTGATGCGTAAGACGCCTTGCGGCGAGCAACACGGCCCACAGGCCCGGATGCAGACTCGTCGTTGTCTGCCTCGTACTGAGCAGTAATGCCGTCGCGAAGCATGTCTAGAGCCTCTGAGCGAAGCTGCGAGATCCGTGACTCGGTGACACCGAGTAGTTCTGCTAGCTCTTGAGACTTACGACCCTCGAGGAAGTAACCAACAACCACGAGCTGATGACGATCAGGCAGCAGATGCACAGCGTCTCTCAGATAACTGTGCAACTCCCGGTTCTCAAGCTCCTCACACGGTTCCAAAGTGGAGTCATCGGTGAGCACCTCTACGAGCGTGAGGTCTTCTCCACCGTCGTTTACGTCGTACTCCAACGCGAGAACCACAGATCGGAACATCTTGGCCTGGAGCCGATTCAGTTCCTCCTGGGTAACTCCGAGCGCTTCAGCGGTCTCGCTGCTCGATGGCATTCGACCGAGATTGCTTGCCAGACGTTGCTCGATTGCTTCGAGTCGGCGAGCAAGGTTGCGCACCGAGCGTGGCGCCCAGTCAGCCGCACGCACGGCGTCGAGGATGGCTCCACGGATTCGCTGAGCAGCGAAACGGTCAAACGGAACTCCACGTGACTCGTCGTATCGCCTAGCGGCCTCAACCAGTCCGAGTGC
>JAGQSI010000005.1 GCA_020439605.1 Acidimicrobiales bacterium
TTCATGCAAGGTAACGGAGCAAATACTTGGCATCTCAGGTTCACCGAGCGGACCCGCAATATTCGGGCGAAGAGGTATGCGAGCAGGCCGCCTGAGACTCCATGGTCAATTCTCGGGATTGTCCAAGGTGGCGGGCGCAATCAACCCAACGCCGTCTCTTTCCAGCACAGCTGGCGGAATGAGACCAACCCCCTCAGGAGTTGTGGTGACCGGGCCCTGCGGAGTCGCGACCGGCGCGGTGGTTGAGGTCGTGGTTGTGGAGGTCGTGGTTGTGGAGGTCGTGGTTGTGGAGGTCGTGGTGGGTGTTGTAGTCGTCGTGGTGGTAGGTGCTGTGGTCGTTGTGGCAGCAGCAGGTGTTGGCCGATACTGCTGTTGAGACGACGTGCCATTCCAGGTCACTACTGCGCCAACCACGACTCCGGCCGCCACCGCACCCACTGCAACCTTGGCCAAGCTGCTACTGAGGCGGGACTCGCGCAATCTCGAAACAAGCTCAGTTGCTTCTTGTTGACCACCTCCAAGCACCTCAGCGATCTGCTCGCTCAGGTCCGAAGCGCTGAGATCTAGCGCGACAGACAACGCCTCAATGTCAGAGTCACGAACTCGCAGTACGTCTGGAACCACTCCATTGCGCGAGCGCGCCACCAGATCCAGGTAGGCAACAAGGACCTCCCTGTTGCCAGCCGGGGACTCAATGCGTTGCCCCAACCGCCCGATCGACAGCCAGCCGGTCGCGGCATCAAATACCAACCCGACGTCACTACGACGGTCGCGGGGCTGGTCCAAAGGAGTACTCACCACTCCATTATCCCTGTCCCACAGTCCAATTTCCATGGGTAATCAGGCCCTAGGCTCAACAATGTGATCCTTCTCACCATTCTCGTGTTTGGGCTCGGCTTCGGCTGGCTCGCCAACGTCATCATCGGCAACGGCTCGCATCCTCAGAACTGGGGCCAACTGTTGGCAGCTGGAGTAGGCGGATCATTCGTCGGAGGGCTGCTCATCAGCCTTCTATCAGGCGACGGTTTCAGTATTCGACCGTCGGGAATCATTGGTTCCATTGTTGGCGCAATCATTGTTCTCAGCGGTATCTACGCCCTGGAGGCTCGCCAAAAATGACAGTTCCAACCACAACCACCATGAAGGTTCCCGGCTTCTTGCGATGGGGCCTACTCGGCGTCGGACTGATCGCTGCGGTTCTTGGTGTGGTGATGATTATTCATCCCTTCACCACTGCCAAGGTGCTCGCGATCATCATCGGCATCGAGTTGATCATCAGCGGAATCCTCGACCTGATCGACAACCGCTACCCGAACAAGGTTGCTTCACTCCTTGCGGGCTTCGCAGGAATCGCAGCGGGTGTGTTGGTCATCTCTTGGCCCAAAGCAACTCTGTGGGTCATTGCCATCATCGTCGGGATCAGTTTCTTGACCAGTGGAATCATGCATATCGCCGCTGGAATGACCAGTCAGGCAAAGTCCGGCGGTGCCAGAGGACTGCTTCTGGCGTCTGGCGTCTTGAGCACCACGATCGGTGCCGTTGCGTTGGTATGGCCTCGCGCCACAGTGGCGGTTCTTGCAGTGTTGTTCGGCCTCAGGCTGCTCGCAGTCGGCCTCACACAGGTGGGAGCCGGAGTCTTGTTGAACAAGGTTGAGGTCCAGGTGGAAACCTGGGATTGATCCCTAACCGCACCGGGTCGGCCTAACCAGGTCGGCCTAATCAGGTCGGCCTAGTACGGCGAAGCGCCAAACCTTCCAGCAAGCAGATCCTTGGTCACCTGGTGCGAGGGGTTGGCCAGTACCTCAGCAGCGAGACCTTCCTCGACAACTTGGCCTGCATCGAGCACCATCAGATGGTCAGCCACCAATGCCAACTCGAGGTCATGGGTTACCAGCATTATGGCGATTTCGCGTTTCTCTCTGATCGCGCTCAACGCGTCCAGGACCTGAACCTGAATCTCGCGGTCCAGTGCGGAGGTGGGTTCATCCAGAACCAGCGCTCTCGGTTCGGGAAGCAGCGCCCGAGCAATTGCAACCCTGGCAATTTCACCTCCGCTGAGAGCACGAGGCTTTCGAGTCAGGAACTCCTCGCCAAGGCCCACCGCCTTGAGCACATCGCGAGCCCGAGAGATCCGATCTTCGCGGTCCCTGCCCACACCTTGGACTCGCTGTGCCTGAACCAGGGCATGGGCGATGCTTCTGCGAGGGTTCAATGCCCCCCGTGGATCTTGAACCACCAGCTGAATGACCGAAGAGAGCTTCGTCAACTCCTGGGGTTCCACGAACCGACCATCAACCTCTACCGAACCGGAGGTGGGGACATCCGCCCCGCACAACAAACGCGCCAAGGTTGACTTTCCTGAGCCCGAAGGGCCAACCACCGCCACAAGCCGTTGAGAATGAAGTTCAATACTCACCCCGCCCAGCGCCTTGACCTCGGACTCCATGCCATGTGACCTGCACAGCAGCCGCCCAGCTACCACCGGCACTGCATCGGAGCCTGAGCTCACGGCCAGGGTTGGTGACGAAGTGGCTCCGAGGAGGGCCTTGGTCCGCTCATGGCTCGGATTACTGAACACCTCAGATGTGGCACCGCTTTCCACCACCTCACCTGAGTCAAGCACCACAACTTTGTGGGCGATCGCACCGGCAAGCTCGAGGTCGTGCGTTACCAGCACCATCCCAGCTCCGCTGCGGGAGCGTTGTGTATCGAGTAGCTCAATGGTGGTGCGTGCCACGGACGCGTCCAATGATCCGGTCGGCTCATCAGCCACGATCAGCGCAGGACTGCGCCCCAGCGTTGCCATGGCCAGCACCAGCCGGTGCAACTGTCCCCCGGAGAACTGCTGCGGAAGATCTCCGGGCCTGTCGAGCACCGCTTCTAGCCCAAGCTCGACGAACTCGCTTTCGTATCGTTGCAGTGGCTGCTCTCCCAGATACCAGGTGAGCTGTTTGCCTACCGAGACGCTTGGTACCAGTGATCTTCCAGCATGTTGAGGTACCAGGACAACCGATGATCCCCGCGCAACGTTCCACTTGTGCTGGGACACGTCTGTGAGGTCTTGTCCACCGATGAGCAGCCGGCTCGCCGTTGCTTGGCCAGAGGTAGTGCTCAGCCCGAGAAGCGCCCGACAGATGCTGCTCTTGCCACTTCCAGAAGCACCAACCACCGCCACCACTTCGTCAGCAGCAACATCCAGGTCGACAGAACGAACAGCCTCCAATTGAGCTGAACCGGACCCGTACCTGACAACTAGTCCCCGAAGCTCAAGCGCAGGCGAACAAGCGCTGGTCGGCATCGATTCGAGATTGGAGTTGCTCACTCCTCTACGAACCGCAGCTCGTGTAGCGCCAGCCGACTGGTGCGCAGGTTGGAGACATCCAACTTGCTGAGTTCCTTGCGTTGGGCAATGGCCAACTTCGGATAGGCCGGCGGGATGATGGCGCCTTGCTCAGCAACCCTACGGTTCACGTTACGCAAAGCCTCGTCTCGGGCGTCCTCATCCGATGTCTGCCAGATCTCATCTAGCCAAGCATCCACCTCTGGGTCCGAGAAGCCGTTGGACAGCAGGTTCTGGGAATGGGCAGCGGCGAGAGTCAGATAGTTGGCCGGCCCAGAGGTGAACCCGCTCTGGAAAGTGTTGGTCAACATGTCGTACTCATTGGCCAACCACGCGGAGGACCAGGGCCCCCCGGCCAACTGCTGGATCGTCACCTTGACACCGACCTTCTCCCAGCCAGCCACCAGCACCTGGGCTACGTCTCGGCCGAGTTGGCCGGTTCCGGTGGTAATGGTGAAGTCCCTGCGGGTGGTCTTTGCCTTTGCCAATAGTTCCTTGGCCAGCTCGATCTGAGGTTCTGCGTCGAAGATCTCCAGTTCAGGGTCCCAACCTCTTTCGGATGGTCCAATCGGGCCCTGACCTACGGTGGCGTGACCACCAAACACCCTTTCCACCACGCCAGCACGGTCCATGGAGACCGCTACAGCTTGACGAAAATCGGGATCCGAGAAGGGCTCTCGATGCATATTCACATAGGAAAGAAGGTCGAGCGGGGCATCGGCCAGAACCAGGTGAAGATCCTTGTGCTTTTCGACAGTTGCAACATCGAGGTGAGATACAGATGTGATCAGATCCACCTTGCCCTGCTGCAACGAGACAAGACGTGTGGCGGGATCTGTGAACACGGACATTTCAATGCGCTCGAACGCGCCGGGATCACCGCGGTAGTTCTTGTTCCGCTCCATGGTGAAGCTCTGGCCAGGAACGTAATCAACCAGTCTGTAGGGACCGGTCCCAACAATCGTGTCTCGTTTGTTGGCTACATCTCGGTGAGTGATCGGAAGATTGGTGAGGTGCGACCTGAACAGCCCATAGGGCTTCACCATCTGGATCTTCACCGTGTGGGTGTCGACCTCTTCGAAGTATTGGACGTAATCCAAGAAGTAGGTGATCCACTCCGAACCTGCCGCCAGGTTCAACATGTGGTCCAACGTTGCCACAACGTCTGCGGCTTCCAGCGGAGACCCGTCGTGGAAGGTGATTCCCTCTTTGATACGCACGGTCCATACCAAACCGTCCTCACTGATCTCTGGTTCACCATCTGCCAGTAACGGAATCGAGCGAAGGTTCTCGTCGTATGCGTAGAGGGTTTCCACGATCGGCTCTGCCACCCACCTAGTTAGCTCCGAACCAGAATCCAGTGGGTTGATGTTGCCGGGGGCGCCGGCCAATCCAACCCGCAGGATCCCTTTGGCATGACGTGCGCTCACCCGACCTGACGTAGAACTAGACGAGCACGCCCCTAGCAGAGTTGGCCCGACAACAAGCGAACCTGCCGAAGCGGCGAGAAGACCCAGAGCTCTGCGCCGACTAATTGAACTTTCGGGTGTCATTGAGTTGTCCTGTGGGAACGAGAGCTGAGGGCAGTGGCGGTGGCAGCCGAGGCGAAGTTGAGGCCAGTAATCCCAGCAACAAGTACAAAACCTGGGATGAACGCATACCACCATGCGTTGCTGAGCAACTGAGTACCGGCTTCGGCCACTAGGCCGCCAAGCGTGGGGGTCGGTGGTGCGATGCCAAGGCCCAGAAAGCTAAGGCCTCCTTCGGCAAAAACCACAATGGCCAGTGCTAGTAGCGCTTGAGTGGCAACAACAGGCGCCAGATTCGGGAGCAGTTCGCCGGTGGCGAGTTCGAAACGTTTGACCCCAAGGCGTTGAAGCTCTCCCAGATAGGGCTCTTGTCTTTGCGCCATGGTGGCTGATCGCACAATCCGGGCAAAGAACGGGATGAATGCGATCCCCAAACAGATGGCGATTCGTGCGGGAGCAGACGGTTCAAACGGTCCGAGAGCATCCGAGCCTGGTCCTGCGGCGCCAAGCAGCAGCAACACCAGTATGAGCGGCGGCACTACCTGTGTGGTCTCCACGATCCGCATCACCACAACATCGAACCAACTGCCACTTCGCCACCCAGCAGCTATCCCAATTGGCATCGCTACAGCCACCGCAATCCCGACAGCCAACAGCGAGATGAACGCAGATGTCATCGCCCCTTCCCCCGTCCTTGACAGTAGGTCTCGACCGAGCGCATCAGTACCAAAGGGGTGAGCCGCCGATGGCGCCTCTAGGGGATCTGCATCCAAGCCCGTCGAGTTGCCACGAATTGTTCCTGCCGCTGCAACGACGAGAAAGAAGCCGAGGAAAACAATCGCGAGCGCGGCGGTAATTCTGGTTCCGGCGTTCATCGGGCACCAACGACTTTGGACTGGCGCGGATCCAACATGACAATCACTGTGTCCACGATCAGGTTCACACCCAACATCACCAGTGCGGTGACCAGAGCACCGCCGAGAGCCATCGGCAGGTCCCCGCGAGTAAACGCCGTCACCAGGAGCTGACCTATCCCTGGAAGCTGGAATACCGACTCGATCAGGACCGTACCGGTAAGTAGACCCGCCACCGCGAGCCCAGCCACCGACAAGACTCCCGGGGCGGCTCTTCGACCAGCGATATGCCAGAGCACGGTTCTCTCAGGAAGTCCGCATGCTCGTGCGAATGTGGCGTCGTCCTCTTCGAGCGCTGAGCCCAGCGAGGACTGGACTGCCCGTGTAACCAGAGCAAACGCTCCCAGGCCCACAACTATTGACGGAAGAAACATGATCTTGAGGTTCTCGACCGGGTTCTCCCAGAACGCCACGTAGCTTCCGCCACCTGGCACCAACTCTGGCCACCGTTCTCCAACCACAACCAGACAGACAACGGCGAGCCAGTAGGACGGTACCGACACCGCGATAAGCGACGCGAATGAGACACCTATGTCGGTGAATGACCCTCTCTTACGCGCCGCCAACGCTCCCAGTCCAAGACCGGGCAGCACCACGAAGACCGTGGCCAACACCCCGAGTTCGCCAGACACGGGAGCCACAGACAGGACCGCTCCAGCTACCGAAGAACCGTCGTAATAGGAGGACCCCAGGTCCCCACGCGCTGCGTTGGAGATGAACAACCAGAAACGTTGCGGCGCTGACTTGTCCAAACCTCGTTCACGTTCGATTGCAGCCCTAGCTTCTGGGTCCGCCACGACAGTGGCCCCGAAATTGTCCGATGGTTCGCCGGGCGCGGCTTCCATCAACGCGAAGATCGCCGCTAGCGCTAGAAGCACCGTCAACAACAACGCTCCGGCGCGTTTGGCTACGAACCAGATCACTGATCTATCCAAACAAAGCCGTAGGGGCCAGCGCCAAGCAGCGACGCTGGGATTAGGACTACTTGGCCAGGTAGCGAGCCAGTTCGCCAAACACGTCCGTGTTGCAGTTGTAGGCCTCTTGGACCTCGGCGATCATTTCTTCTTGCTGCTCGTGTGACCAGTTCAAACCATCGAGAAGCTCGCGGTAGTGGTTGCGGTAGGCGTTTGCGTCGTCGATCTGGGTGAACTGGGCAAAGCGCCCGCCGTAGCCGTCCTTGAACTCGTAAACCCGTGCAGCTACACGTCCAATCATCTTTCCGCCCGAAAGATCGCCGAGATAGCGCGTGTAGTGATGAGCGAGGTGAGCAACTGGATTGGCAGTCGTGGCTTCCAGCCGTGCGCAGTAGCGAACAGTTGCTGGCGAAGCGGGGTAGACGCTCTTCCAGTCTGGGCCGGCCAGATCCACCAGGTCCGCGTCCAGCGCTTCCAATCGATAGAGCTTCTCGTCGATGAATGCACCGATATCGGGATCCGAAGCAAAAGCCTTGCTGACCCTTTCGAGCACCTCGTACGCGTACTGATGCTGGGCCAGCATGTCCACGTAACCCTCGAAGGGAACCTCGCCTTGCACGAGTGCGGTGGTGAAGCCCCCGCTCTCGGCGTTGCTGTGATCCATCGCAGTGCGGGTCCGGAGAAGATTCGACAGGGTGTTGATTTCGGTTTCTGTGGACAAAGGTCTCTCCGGACGCGAGGAAATACTGGCACGGTGCCAAAAGCTTTTTACGACAGTTTGTCATATTACCTGAACACATTGTCAACAACCGGTCACAGAACTTTGCGAAAGGGAGATGTTAGGTTACCTTTACCTACAATGCACACCCGCCTACTCATCGCTGGGAGCCTCGCTGTGGCGGCGCTCTTGAGCTTCGCCAGCCCCGCGAGCGCCGACGCAACCATTCGCGTCTCCCCTTCATCTGGACTCAACCCCAAGGGCGCATTCGTGTCCGTGACGGGTTCAGGGTTCCCAGCAAACACCCAGCTCTTCGTCATGCAATGCATCGCTAGCTCGGGCGAAGATCACACCTGTAACTCTGTGGGGCTGCGCAAGGTGACAACCGACGCCAACGGCAATTTCTCAGCAAACGCAATGCGTGTAGTCGCCCGATTCGGGGCAATCGACTGCACACGGAGCGCCTGTGAGGTTAAGACCAGCGCTGTAAGTGGACACTCAGGGGATCGCTCACTCGACAAGTCAGCCCGGATCTCTTTCAGCGCCCCCACCGTTACGACCACTGCGCCGCCGCCAACCACGGCACCTCCAGTCACTATTCCTCCAACCATCCCGCTACCCCAAACCACCACTACCGCTGCTACTAGGCCAACCACAACGGTTGCCAATTCCGCCACGACCACCACTGTCTCCAAGAACCCAACAACGACTGTTGTTGGGTCAGGTTCCACAACCATCGCCCAAGACAGCGACCAGGCAGACAGCAACGACGCCGACAACAACACCGACTCCCCCACCGAGTCCGACGCCACATCAACTGTGACAGACGATGACTCCGACAGCGGATCAAACACCACCACTGCACTTGCCGTGGGTGGCGTAGCAATCGTAGGAATCGCCGGCACCGTGGGCCTGGTACTGGTGCGGCGCCGCAACGCTCAACAACAGGACTAGATCTCCAACCCAACTTCCAACTGGAGGAAACCCAAAAATGTCATCGTTCAAGCGACGTGCTGCGCTCGGTGCAGCCGCTGCCGCCTTCTTGGGAGCAGCCCTAGCTGGGATCTCAGCACCTTCTGCCGGTGCTGCTAGCTCCACTGGCGTTCTGTCCCTCTCCAAGTCATCAGATCTTGTTGCAGCCGGCGACACCATCACCATCAACGGAAGCGGTTTCGATTCCTCCAGAGGGATCTACATCCAGTTCTGCAAGCAGCCCACCGCCGCTCCAGGAACCGCCGAAGGGCGTCCTGCACCAGCAGACTGCTCCGCTTCTCAAGCATGGGTAACCAGCCCAGGGCCAGGGGTTCCGCCTACTGGCACTACACCGTGGAACGGGACCGGCACCTTCGTGTTGGACCTCACTGTCACTGCAGCGTTCAAAACCGTGGATTGCCAAGCAACGGGGACGGTGTGCGGCTTCGTTACACGCAATGATCACCGCGAGACCGGGGTCTATGACCAAGACACCTTCACCCCGGTCACCTTCGCAACAGGCGAGGTGGAGCCGCCAGTCGAGCCAGAACCCGGCTCGCCAACCATCACGGTCACCCCAACGTCCAACCTCGACGGTGCCGGAGACACCGTTACGGTTGATGGCGCGAACATCCCTGAGGGCCAAGGCGTATATGTGCGCTTCTGCAAGGCACCCACTGGTGCAGCCGGAACTGCCGAAGGGCGCCCACCAGCAAGCAACTGCAACGGCGACGGCCTTTGGGTCACACCCAACCCACCTCCGGGCGCACCCCTTCCAACCATCGAGGACGGCGAGTTCTCGGTTGAGCTCGACGTGATCGGCGCTTTCGCTGGTAGCTCCTGGATCGATTGCATGACGTCAGGAAGCTGCGGCGTGTCCGTACGTCGTGACCACAACGGAGGCAACGGCGACTTCTCTCTCGATTCATTCAAGCCCGTGAGCTTCGATCCCAACAGCGAAGCTCCTGTGGACCCCGAAGAGCCCGAGGTTCCAGAACCAAACAGCGTCTCGCTTTCGGTCACGCCGTCATCGGGGCTCTCCGATGGACAGACTGTGTCCGTCTCAGGGTCTGGGTTTGTTGCAGGCCAGGGCGTCTACGTGATGTTGTGCGCAGCACCAACCGGCAACGTTGGCACGCCCGAGGGACGTACCGCCTCCTGCTATCCAGAACAAGATGGTGAGCACGTGGTTTGGCATACACCAGTGGCAGCCAATGGGTCCTTCAGCACTCCCCTAACCGTGACCGAGAACTTCACCGATGCTGGCGACAATGACGTTGACTGCACCGTCGAGAATGCTTGTGGAGTCTTTGTTCGTCGAGACCACAACGGTGGAGC
Organism: Acidimicrobiales bacterium; assembly: GCA_020439605.1. Classification (GTDB taxonomy): domain Bacteria; phylum Actinomycetota; class Acidimicrobiia; order Acidimicrobiales; family Iamiaceae; genus Aquihabitans. Next base: position 9,726 of record JAGQSI010000005.1, read on the forward strand.
TTCCGACTACACACAAGACGTCTTCGTACCGATCAGTTTCGGTGGTGGAGAACCTGTAACCCCCACCAAACCAGAGCTTGGCGCGGACAGGACAACCGAACTCAACCCTGACGGAGACACCATCACCGTCGATGGCGCGAACTTCCGCCCTGGGGACCCGGTCTTCGTAGCGTTGTGTGATTCAGATGTCCCGAACTTCGCCTCATGTGATTTCGACAACGTGGTCGAGGCAACACCAGAAGCTGTGGGCACCTCGCGAGCAGCGGGCGAACCCGGCGGATTCTCGGTGGAGCTCAAGGTTCGTGCCCAGTTCGAAGGCACCGACTGCCTAGAGACAGAAACCTGTGCCATCCAGACCTGGGCCGTTTCTGGATCAAATCCAGATGCCGAGGTCACCTTGCCGGTGAGCTTTGCTGATGACTCGACCCTAGAAACAACACCTCAGACAACTCCTCAAGACAATGAGAGCGTTGACGAGGGCACGTTGGTGCGTACCGGTTCCAACTCATTCCCTCTGGCTTGGACAGGTGCAGGGCTTCTCGCAGTGGGCGCTGCACTGAGCGTTATCGCTCGACGCCGTGGAGCCCACGTCTGAACTGTTCAGTAATACTCCTCCGCCGTTGAGTTGGCTCAGCGGCGGGGGAGTTGGCGGGCGTTGCCCTCGGCGTCGAAGCGCACACCCAAGGCACGCATGATGAAGTCCAAAGTGGCGGCAACGGACTCCGCGGTTGAGCGGCCTGGATCAGCGGCGGCTCCCCGGCTTACGCACGCGGTGATCATCGAAGTGGATGCATCGATGTCGTCCACGATGAAGAACCTGGCTTCTCGGCCCACGCGCAGGATCTGATGAAGTCTCGACTCGAGCTCCGCAATGTGGCCGATGATCTCGGTAGCTGCCGCTTCGGGCAACAAGAGCCGCAAGGTCGGGCCCGGCGGCAGATGACTGTCTCTGAAGTATTCGACCTGAAGACGCACAAAGGCTCGCAGCTGATCAACCGGGCTGTCTATGGCTCGAAGCTCGGCGTCAAGCGTGGCCAGGAACTCCTCGGTCTCCATGGCGGTGTAGGCAGCTAGTAGGGATTCCTTGTCCGCGAAATACCCGTACATCGCGGTTCGAGCAATGCCGGCGGCCTCAGCGATATCTGCGAGCGAAATGGCGTCGTACCCACGCTCATATAGAAGGTCCCTGAACGCGTGGAACAAGCGGCGGGTCTGTTCAGCACGATGCGCTGAGATCGAGCCTCCGCTCACGCGAGGCATATCAGTGCTCGCCCGCCTGTCTCGGCGTCACGCCAAGAGCTTCACATGCCTCGTGATACATCCGCACGATCTCCATCCGAATCCCGGGTCGGTCCACTATCGGCTCAGACCATGGGACCAACACCGAGCTTGGTTCGCCGTCCACTATCGCCTCGAACGAGGCCCCATCGGGAGAGATCGAGGTCATCTTGGCATCTGTTGCTGCCGGCAGACCTCCGAGAGAACGCACTATCAGGAGGTTGTCCTCTGGGTGATCTCCGTTCATGTGAGAGACCACAGCTGTTTCGATCTGCGGGGAGAACGGGTCAGGAGCAGTGTCGGCCATGGCCCTCCAATCTAGGCACCATCACGGCCATTTCGCCCCTTCGATGAGAAGATGCTGCGATGTCATGGAGAACCGATGCCGCCCTGCAGTTCGCCCGACACGGACTCGATATGGCAAAAGGTGCCTATCCTGCGCGGTGGACTGCACCGGTTGTGTCCCAGGCACGCTGGAGCGCTCAACGAGCCCGCGAATGGGAGGCCCACCACGGAGTGCTGGTTGGCTGCAACTTCACGCCCTCCACCGCCGGCAACCAGCTAGAAGTGTTCCAGGACAACACCTATGACCCAGAGACCATCTCGCGAGAGCTCGGCTGGGCTGCAGAGCTCGGGATGAACAGCATTCGCTTGTTCACCCATCATCTATTGCACGAACTCCCCTACTTCCATGACCGCCTCGATGAGATACTGGCCATAGCCGACAGCCACGGCATTGGGGCAGTGTTGGTGCCCTTCGATGGATGTTGGCGAAACACGGCCAAGCTCGGACCTCAAGGAAACCCGGTACCGGGTTTACACAACTCGATGTGGCTGCAATCACCGGGCAAGGAGATCCTCTCCGATCCGCGCCGCTGGCACACACTGAGGCCCTATCTCGATGCTCTGATGGAACGCTTCGGCGATGACCGTCGGATTCAGGTCTGGGATCTGTTCAATGAGCCAAACGGACCCGAGGCCGACATTCGAAGCGCAGCTGCCCAGAAGTATCGGCTCGGCACCCGCTTGCTCGACGTAGTGTTCGATTGGGCTCAGAAGTCAGATCCCTCTCAACCGCTCACCGCTGGGGTCTTCGTCGGTGCAAGTGGAGCAGCGGAGCGCGCTGACCCGATCAACCGCATAATGCTCGGGCGTTCAGACATCATCTCGTTTCACAGCTACAAGCCGCGCCATCGACTCGTGGCAACCATCGACCACCTGAGCGCCTATCAACGCCCACTCGTTTGCACCGAGTGGATGGGCAGGCCCAATTCACCGGTAGATCTCATAGAGGTATTCGCCGAGAAGAGGGTTGGCTGCCACATCTGGGGACTCGTTGATGGACGCACCCAGACCCGCTACCCGTGGAGTAGCAACTGGCGCAGGGCAACCCCTGACACCCCTTGGTTCCACGAGTTACTACACCGGGACGGAAGCCCTTATGACCCCCGAGAGGTGGAAACCTTCATGAGAGGTGCCAGACTCGCCCGTAATGTTTCTCGCGACACGTGAACTACGCCGCGGAGCAAAGCGCTACAGCCTGCTCTCCGTGGTCATCGCCCTAGTAGCAGTCCTATCAACCATTCTGTCGGGATTGGCCACGGGCCTCGTCACCGACGGGATCTCCGGACTTAGAGCTCTGCCGATTGACCACTTGGCCTTTGAGCCCGGGGCCGAGGCAACCTTCAGCCGCTCCACAATCACGCCAGAGCAACTCGCCACGTTCCAAGCAGAAGACGCGATCGAAGCAACACCACTCGGTATGTCATTCGCCAATGCCCGGCCCGCTGCGGGCGGACCCAACCTAGACATGGCCTTGTTCGGCATTGCTCCAGACAGCTTCTTGTTGCCCAACAAGGACGCCAGAAGCGCCATATCGGGAAAGCCCGGTCTGGTGCTCAGCCATGAGTTCGAAGAGCAGGGGGTGAACGTGGGAGACCTCTACAAGCTGGGAAGTTCAGATCTCGAACTTCCAGTAGTGGGCTTCACCTTCGGCGGCACCTACGGACACGCACCCATTGGTTTCACATCTCTTTCCACCTGGAGAGAACTCACCTTTGGAAATCCAGATGACAGCCGATCCTCCGCCATCGGCATACGGGTCCAGTCGGGAGCCAATGTTGATCTTGGCGCTCTGGACGAAACAGCCAACACCGACACGATCACCAAACAGGCTGCCTACGCCGGCTCGCCCGGCTTCACCGCAGAAACCACAACCATGAGTCTCATACGCAGTTTCCTACTGGTCATTTCGGCATTGGTGATCGGAGCATTCTTCACGGTTCTAACGGTCCAGCGCACAAGGCAGATCGGCCTGCTCAAGGCCATGGGTGCCTCCAACGGCTACATCGCCAGAGACGGAGTTGGTCAGATGGCAATCCTCGTGAGCGCTGCAACCATTGCTGGAACGTTGGTGGGAGCAGGTCTGGTGGCTCTCGTCGGCCGAGGAGATGCACCCGTCGAGCTGTCGCCGAGTTCGATCATCACCTCTGGATTGTCGTTGATCGTGGCCGGCGTGATCGGCAGTTTGGTTGCCTTGAGACGAATAACGCAGGTCGAACCAGCCATCGCATTGGGGGCCGAATGATGAGCACCTCGGTCCCACTTCAGCTGACGGACATAACCGTGGCATTCCAAGACGGACCGTCCACCAGAACCGTCCTGGATTCTCTTCAGCTGCAGGTGAACGCTGGAGAACTCGTAGTTGTCTCAGGACCCTCGGGCTCGGGCAAGTCCACGTTGTTGACTGTCACCGGTCTACTCCGAAGCCCGGACTCTGGTGAGGTCACCGTGGCTGGCATCGAGACCTCAGCTCTCAAGGAACGCCAGCGCACCACGGTTCGCCGTGAACACATCGCCATCATCTATCAGTCGGCCAACCTGTTGCCGGCTCTCACCGCTATAGAACAACTTGAACTAGTTGGCCATATTCGTTCAGAGAAGATGTCCGAGACCAAAAAGCGCGCAGCGGAGCTGTTGGGCCATCTAGATCTCGCAGATCGAGCCAACCAGCTCCCCAACCAGCTCTCAGGTGGAGAACGTCAACGAGTTGGGATTGCTCGGGCCTTGATGGCTCGGCCTTCAGTGCTGCTTGCCGATGAACCCACGGCCTCGCTTGATCCAGAACGAGCAGCAATCGTTGCCAACCTCATAGCGGACGCCACCAAAGAACACGGCCTAGCAACAGTTGTGGTGGCCCACGATGATGCCCATACCAGAGCCGATCGTCGCCTGTTCCTAAAGTCGGGGGTCTTGCAAGCCGACCCCGATTGGCAACCATCTTCCTGAGGATCTCCACATGCCCAAGAGCCGTCATTTGTTAGCTGCCCTACTCACCAGCACTCTGGTTGTAGCGATGGCGGCTTGTTCATCGAGCGACACAACAGCCGAGAAGCCATTGAGTTCTACGACTAGCACCACTACCACTCAGCCAAAGAGGGCCGAGGGGCCAGCGGCAGTGGTGGACAAGGAACTCACCGCCGGCAGTTCTTTCATCGGCAGCTCTCGAAGCACCGATCTTGAAGCCGAAGGCTACGAGCAGTTGGAGTTCCAGGTGTCAGGATCTGCCAACGCCTACGAGGGAACCCAGCCAGAAGACGGACAATGGGATCTCAAAACCACCGGCACCGAAGGCGAGTTCGTCACTCGGATAATGGTGCGCAGACCTTCCGACACCACCAAGGCCAACGGGGTGGTGTTGGTCGAATGGCTGAACGTCTCAGGTGGCATTGATGCCGATCCGGACTTTGCCTTCATGTCCAAGGAAATTCTTCGCTCCGGAACCACCTGGGTGGGCGTCTCGGCGCAACACATCGGGGTCGAGGGTGGGCCCACCGCCATTTCTCTCAGCGGCGATAACCCGATGCTGTCTGGGATTCAGGGCAAAGGGCTCAAGAACATCAGCCCTGAGCGTTATGGGGATTTGAGCCACCCCGGAGACCAGTACTCCTATGACATCTATACCCAGATCGCTCGCCTTGTGCGCTCTGGAGATTCAGCGGTTCTCGCCGAGATCAAGCCATCAGCGGTCATTGCGGTTGGCGAATCGCAGTCAGGTTTCGCGCTTACCACCTACGCCAACGGGATCCAGCCTCTGACACAAGCGTTCGACGGATTCTTCATCCATAGTCGAGGTGGCGCATCGCTTCCATTGTCGGTCGATGGGCCCAGCATCGATATCACCTCAGCAATTTCTGGGGATCCGGTCAGAATCCGCACCGACCTAGACGTCCCTGTACTCATGTTCCAGACCGAATCAGATGTAGTCGGGCTGTTGAACTTCCTTCCAGCTCGCCAACCCGACACTGATCTGATCCGCACCTGGGAAGTTGCCGGCACATCTCACGCCGATAAGTTCCTGCTCGGGCCAGTTGGCGAGTTGGCAGGCTGCGAGCCACCGGTCAACGACGGACCACAACGCTTCGTGGTGCTGGCCGCTCTTCGGTCTCTTCTCGACTGGGTGGACAGCGGCGAGGCCCCTTCATCGACCGAACCACTTGAGGTTGACGATGCAGGAAAGTACGTCCGGGATGACTTTGGCATCGTCAAGGGCGGTATCCGTACTCCGCTCGTTGACACTCCGGTGGACATGCTGAGCGGAGAACCAGGTGGGAGTCCATCTCCTATCTGCTTCTTGACCGGCCAGACTGTGCCCCTGACGCCAGAGCAACTAAGCGAACTCTACGAGTCCGAAGATGACTACTTGAGCCAGTTCGAGGCGGCCACAGATGCTGCAATCAGTTCAGGATCTGTGCTGAGCGATGAGCGCGCCGATCTGCTCGCCAGCGCCCAACCAGAGCGAATCGCTAGCTAACCCACCAACTTTGCCCATCTAACTATTCAGCGCTCCGCCAGCACGGGTAGGGCTCGCAGCAATCTTCCACGCGCACACTCACCACCCGTCTGATTCCCGTGCCATAAATGTTCCAAGCAACCAACGACGCCCTAGGTGCAATGTTGGTACAACACGCGTACACTCGTAGGCATGACTGCCACTTCCGAGACCTCCCAACGCAAGGCCGCTCGCCTAGCCATGCGTCTCTCGCCCGAGCAGGACGCTCTTATTCGCGATGCTGCTGCAGTATCAGGTCAGAGTTTGACCGACTTCGTCACCTCGGCCGCAGTAGCACGGGCTGAACACACTCTTGCTGACCGCCGGATATTTGGGTTGAACGATCTTTCGTGGAAAGAGTTCGCCATAATTCTCGACCGCCCCGCTAAACGAATTCCTGAGTTGGCCGAGCTTCTTAACGAGCCGGCACCGTGGGATACGTGAAGGCCCAACGCCCTCGACCGATTTCGCGTGAGGACGACACGAGTAGCTTCGATTGTGGCGTAGAAAGTCTCAACCGGTACCTATCAGATCTCGCTCTCACCAACCATTTGAATGACCTCAGCCGCTGTTACGTCTGCATCGGTACTGACAGCAAGCAGGTACTGGGCTACTACACGCTGTCGGCCGTTGGGATCCACCGCAGTGATCTTCCCGGCAGACTTCGGCGCAACGCACCTGATCCTGTGCCAGCGGTGCTCATTGGACGACTCGCAATTGATTTGGCTGCTCGCGGCTCAGGACTTGGAAGGCTTCTCGTACGCGACGCCATCCTCTCAACCCTCGCGGCAGCCGACCTGGTTGGCGTTCGAGTTCTGCTGGTACACGCAATCGATAGAGAAATGGCGGCCTTCTACGAAAAGCTGGGATTCAGAAGCTCCCCCACAGACCCATTGCATCTGTACTTACACCTCGGCGATGCAAGAGAGTCCATCGATAGCTAAGCGCCAAGGCATGGGGTCAATTCCCTTCAAGGACCCTCCAAAAGGGTCGGCATTCCTTCTGGTGGCCAACTCGCCAAGATGTAGTTGGTATCGCTGTCGAATAGACACACCACGGATGCCAGACGTTGGAAACTGGGCGAAGTTGGCACTAATTGGTTCAACCTCTACTACCCGATGCTTGTGGCATCAGTCATAATCCGCGTTAGTTCTAGTCCCGCTACCGAAGAGGCGAGTTCAGATGGCCGGCTATGCAGTAATCGATTTCGAGACCACTGGTTTCGTACCCGAAAGATGTGATCGCGTCGTCGAGATTGGCATTGTGCTCACAGACGAGGCGGGGGCGATTGAGGATCAATGGACGACTCTCATCAATCCTCGCCGTGACCTCGGCCCAACTCACATCCACGGCATTACGGCAGCGCAGGTCCTGAACGCCCCCGAGTTTTCAGACGTCGCGCCACATGTTCTGTCGTTGATCAACGGCCGAACCTTGGTGGCACACAACGCTTCTTTCGACATGCGTTTCCTGCACCAGGAACTACTTCTCGCAAACTTCGCCCTAGCAGCACGCCCTCCCGCGCTCTGCACGATGAGATGGGCTGGCCGCCTGATCGGCCCGGCCAAGCTCTCGCACTGTTGTGAGGCCGTTGGGATCAGCCTTACTGAAGCCCACACCGCACTGGCCGATGCTGAGGCCACAGCCCACCTGCTTGGCTACCTTCTCCATCAAGCCAGCCATCAGGCAGCTTGGCGTCAAGAAGCTGCACACTCAAGCGGGTTCATCTGGCCTCGGCACAACCTGAGTAAGAAGGTAGCTCCAGTTCATCGTTCGACGCCTGAACTACCCCATGACTGGTGGCTAGAACGAATAGTTGAGGCAACGTGGGTTCCCGGTAACCCTCCGGAGAGCGCCGAGTACCTCCTCTGTTTGGAGAATGCTCTTCTCGACCGCTCAATCAGCCAATCCGAAGGTGAAATGCTCCTTCTAGCAGCCGAGCAGGGAGGGCTCAGCGCTGCTCACGTCGATCAGCTTCATCGTCAGTATCTTGACTCACTCGCGCTCGAGGCATGGGCCGACGGGATAATCACCGAAGAAGAATTCGCTGATCTTGAGAGTGTCGCCGTCGCGCTCTGGTTAACTTCTGCAGACATCGGCGAAGCGTTGGCAAAGGCGCAAGACACCTTGAGCGCTGGAGGTGAAACGGGCGAGGCCGCTTTCCTGCGCGAGGGCGACAGGATCGTATTCACTGGAACGCTAGAGCGCCCCCGAGAGGAATGGATTGCCGAACTGATGAACGTCGGACTCGTTTCAGGTGGGATCTCAAAATCCACCCGGGTGGTCGTGACGCCGGATCCTGATTCTCTGAGTGGCAAGGCACAGAAGGCTCGGAGCTACGGAATTCCGCTGGTTGACGAGGCCACCTTCACCAGAATGTTCGCAACCTATGGTCGAGGAAGGTAGCTACCCCACTCCTCGGAGCAATACACGGGCAAGACGAACAGCAGGTTCTCCGTCCTACGCTCGCCAGTGAACGGACCACGTGCCGAACCCTGCGGTTGAGCTGACCCCATCCCAGTTTCCGGGCAGAGCGGCATCTACCTCGTCAGCAGCAAGGTAGATGGGGGTCTCTGAACCACGCGAGTTGACCCATATGACCACACCTTCTGGTGACAACACCCGGTCTGCCTCTGGCGGAAACAAGAACATGTTGATCAGCACAAGTGCATTGATGGACCCGGCGCAAAGCGGCAGGCACGAGCCATCGCCGCGAACCCCTATCGCCCCCGATGGCAGACGGGCCAGCATTCTTGTTGAGATATCGAGGCTTACCACCGTTTCGAACTGGTCCTCCAGTACGTCACGGTTGAGGCCGGTCCCCGAACCAAGTTCAAGGGCAACCCCACCAGGCAGCGACGGAGTATGGGCGAGACCACGCGCAATGGCGTCTGAAACCGCGATCTTTCGCTCCGGCAGATCACGTTCGTTCCAGTTCGGGGCGAGACTGTCGAACAGCTTCACCACCTCATCGCGACGCTCGGGTGTCCAACCGTCTGGATCCGATGCGACTGCGCGTGTGATTGCGCGCATCGGATGATTGGTGAAGGCCTGCCCCCAGCTTGAAACCCCTACGGGTGCAGGGATCTCAATCTCCAACTCGGTGATCACGCGATGCGGTCGCTTCCTCGGAAGTACGGCAACAGAACGTCCGGTACATCGATGCCGCCATCCCTGCGGTGATAGGTCTCCACAATTGCGGCCCAGACCCGCGGCACAGCAAGAGCCGACCCATTGAGGGTGTGCACCATTGCTGTGCCACCTCCCTCTGGCCGGTAGCGGATAGCCCCACGGCGTGCCTGATAGTCACTGAACCAAGAGACCGACGAGACCTCCAGCCATTGATCCGTACCCGGCGAGTAGACCTCAATATCAAAGGATCGGTGATGGCTCTGACCAAGGTCTCCGGTGCAGATCTCTATCACTCGATACGCCAGGCCAAGATCTCGGATCCCGCTCTCTGCTCGTTCAACCAATTCCTCTAGTACCGCTGGCGCCTGCTGCGGTGTGGCGTAGGCAAAGACTTCAACCTTGTCGAACTCGTGAGTTCTAAGCATTCCCCTGGTGTCTCGACCCGCTGATCCAGCCTCGCGGCGATAGCAGGAGGTGGCAGCCATGAAACGCATCGGGAGATCCGCCGTGTCGAGAATCTCGTCCCGATGAATCGAGGTGAGCGGCACTTCAGCCGTGGGGATACACCACAGATCGTCGCGTTCCACCCAGTAGGCGTCATCGGCAAACTTGGGCAACTGTCCGGTAGCAGTAAGGGTTTCGCTGGTGACCAAAGTGGGAGGACGAACTTCCTCAAAGGCATCCGCGTTGCGATCCAGTGCATACTGCAAGAGGGCTCTGGCCAATGTGGCGCCCCCCTTGCGTTGCATTGTGAACATGGCGCCCGAGATCTTAACCGCCCGCTCGTTGTCCAAGATTCCGTACTGGGTACCAAGATCCCAATGCGCTATGCGTTGGTGATCGCCAAAGTGATCAGGGTCATATCCATGGATTCTGACCACAGGGTTGTCCGCATCGCTGGATCCCTCAGGTGAGTCCGGATGCGGTGTATTTGGTATCCGAAGCAAAAGATCACGGACCTGGTTCGAGAGCATCGCTGCTTCAGTAGCCAACTCCTGTTCCTTCTCGCCGAGGCTGCGACTCTTGGCCTGGACCGCTTCGGCCTCATCTGAGCGACCGTCACGGTGGAGCTGCCCCACCTGTTTTGAAAGAGACTTGACCTCGCTGCGTAGTTCATCTCGCTGCGCACCTAGGCGGCGATGGAGTTCGTCAAGATCCAGGACATGTCCAATATCGGATGTGTCCATACCTCTACGAGCCAGTTCGGCGACTACAACTTCGGGTTCCGTACGAATTCGTCGGAGATCAAGCATGGCCCCGACGGTACTCGCCCCTTCACCACCAGAACCACGTCATTTGGCTCTAGCGGTCTCAACTAACGCTGCGGCTCTTGTCACAAGTAGCGTGATCAGCCATGCCAGTGATTGAGGTGAGCAATCTTTCGATCGCATACGGCGACATTCGAGCCGTCACCAACCTCTCGTTCACGGCCAACTCTGGCGAGGTCCTCGCAGTGCTTGGACCAAATGGGGCCGGCAAGACCTCAACTGTTGAATGCCTAGAGGGCTATCGACGCCCGACCACTGGCGAGGTGCGGGTCCTGGGACTTGATCCCATAGCTGATCACGCCTTGCTGGTTCCTCAGATAGGCGTGATGTTGCAGACCGGCGGCGTCTACCCCGGCATTCGCGTACTTGAGGCACTCGAGCTGTTTGGCTCGTTCTACTCAGATCCCGCCAACCCGAACGAGTTGCTCGAGCGTGTAGGACTCACCCATCGCCGCACGAGCACCTGGCGCCAGCTATCTGGTGGTGAGCAGCAACGTCTTTCACTGGCACTGGCGCTCATAGGTAAGCCTCAGGTGGCGTTCTTGGATGAACCGACCGCGGGGATAGACCTGCAGGGACGCCAGCTGGTGCGCACAATCGTTCGCGAACTCGCAGAGCAGGGCACCTGTGTTGTGCTTACCACCCATGACCTTGACGAGGCCGAGCGTGTTTGCGACCGTGTTCTGATCATCGACAAGGGCCATCTCATCACTGTTGGCACTCCTGGTGAGCTAATGGCAGCAGGAGGAAGTCGGGAGATCCGCTTCGGTGCTCCCGCAGGCATCGACGTAGCGGCACTGGGCAAGGCAATGCTGGCCGCTGTACATGAGCACTCGCCGGGCGAGTACGTGGTGGACATCGATCCGTCTCCGTCCAACATCGCCGCTCTCACGAACTGGCTCGCCGAAATGGATCTGCCGCTCGCCGACATTCGAGCCGGCAGACAAAGTCTTGAGGACGTCTTCATGCGTATGACCGCCATAACCGGCGAGATCCCGGCGGTGAAGATCGAACGGGCACCGCAGGGAACTAGCCGAAATCGACAGCCTCGAACTCGACGTAGAGCGGGGGACCAATGATCGCTACTGGCGCCGCTAGCACGAGTTCTGCAGTAAAGGCGCAGGCTCTGATGGAGCTGAAGCTGACACTTCGGCGCGGTGAGTCCGTCTTGTTGACCTTTCTCATCCCAATCGTTCTGTTGGCCTTCTTCTCACAGGTCGATGTCTTTACAGACGCAAACGAGGACCGAATCACCAGCTTGTTTCCCGGGATACTGGCGCTGGCCATCATGTCCACCTCATTTGTATCCATAGCGATTGCTACTGGCTTCGAACGCCAGATGGGTGTGCTCAAACGCCTCGGTGCTACTCCTTTGACCCGCCGTGCGCTCATGGTGGCCAAGACTTGTGCGGTTGTGGTTGTTCAACTGATCCAGATGGTCGTGTTGGGCGTCGAAGCGCTGTTGCTCGGCTTTCGCTTTGACGGAGCAGACATCGCGCTTGCGCTTGTTGGCGCTGTGTTGGCAACGATCGCCTTCGCCGGCCTTGGCCTGTTGATGGCTGGGTCTCTTCCTGCGCTAACGACCCTCGCTGCGGCAAACGGCCTCTACCTGCTGCTACTTCTCATCAGCGGCATGGTGATACCCCTCGATCAACTGCCCGAGTTCCTTCAGAGCCTCGCTGCCATATTGCCCTCTGGTGCATTGACCGAACTCTTCAACGGTTCCATAGGTACCACTACGTTGGATTTCCAACCGTTCCTGGTCTTGGCACTTTGGGCCGGTGCCACTCCGCTACTAGCAGCGAAATGGTTTCGTTGGGAATAGGCCCACTGGGTAAAACTTGGCCCCTGGGCAGAACTGGACCCAGTTGCCGTCACTCCGACACAACTGGTTCACAGGGCCCATAGGTCCTCCGACACCTACGCCGGCTTGGGCCAGCGGACCTTACGCGCAGGAGCCCTGCACACTCGCAGGGCTCCTAGGCAGTTCTGAATATCTTCAAGTCTCAAGCTCAGCCCCGTCAGAGCATTAACCCGGGAGCTGACTAGCTTGTGAAGCAGCCGCCAGCTCGCTGGGGCATGAGCCTGTGCTACTTGACGTAGGGAAGGTCGCTACCGCTGAAGAACTGGAAGGTGGCAAGGGTGGCAACGTAAACGCTTACAGCGAGAATGATGCCGCCATAGAAGATTCCGGTTAGCAGCTTCTTGTCGAACTTCAGGTGCATGAAGACGTTGGCCACGATCACGAACTTGAATGCCATCATGATCAGCAGTCCGCCAACCTCGGCGGCATGCATTGCAAACGAGTCGCCCCATGGGAGGTAGGACCACGCGACCTCAACGGCCGTGATGACTGCGAGGATCACAGCTGTGCGAATGAACATCGCGTCTGTTGGATGGGCGTGGTTGTCCACGACTGCCTCGGTGGTGGCGGTGTTGCTAGCCATGGGCCGCTCTCCTACTTGATCAGGTATACGACGGTGAAGATGAGAATCCACACGACGTCGACAAAGTGCCAGTACAAACCAACGATCTCGACTGCTTCGGCTCGCTTGGTCGGGATGTGTCCCTTGAATGACAGACCGATCAGCGACAGCAGCATCAAGATCCCGAGGGTCACATGCACCCCGTGGAAGCCGGTGAGCGTGTAGAACGCGGACCACGCCGGGCTGTGGGTGTAGCCGTAGCCCTCGTTCAGGAACTCGGTGAACTCGTACACCTGGCCCGAGATGAAGATCGAGCCGAGCAGCGCGGTGGTGACGAGCCAGGTGCGCAGCGCACGCTGGTCGCCGCGCGCGATGGCCGTCACGGCCAGCACCATGGTGAGCGAGCTCATGAGCAGCACGAACGACGAGATCGAGGTGAACGCGATGTCGTAGAGGTCGTGCGGCGTCTGACCGCCGTCGGAACGGGTCTTGTAGAGCAGGAACGTCGAGATCAGGCCGCCGAACAGCAGGCACTCCGACCCGAGGAAGCCCCACATGGCGAGCTTCTCGTTCGTGATGCCGGTGGCGGTCACGTGGCCGTGATCGTCGTGGTGGTCGGTGTCGTGCACCGCCGTCGGGTTCGCAGCGATGTCAGTCAACGAGCGCAGCCTCCTCGGTCTGGGCCTCCGAAGCGGCCTCGTCGGCCTCGTCGGCGTCGTCGGCCGGCGCCGCGGCGGCATCGCCGCTCGGATCGCTCGGCTCGTCGTGGTGGGCGTCGCCGTGGCCGGCGGCCGGGTCGGTGGAGGGCTCCATCACCCAGCCGTACAGGGCGGCGACGACCATGATCCCGCCGATCACGCAGAGCCACAGCGTGTAGATGAGGCCCCAGGCGATGAACGGAAGCCCAGCGGAGAGCACGATGGGCCAGTACGACGGCGATGGCAGGTGGACGTCGGTGGCGTCGCCCTTCTGCATCACGTCCTCGGTGGCGGCGATGCGCACCAGTCGGCCGTCGTCGTCCTCGCCGTACTTGCGGTGCCAGAACTCGTCGAGCGAGTGCACGGTGGGGATGACGTCGAAGTTGTGGACCGGGGTGGGGTTCGGGATCATCCACTCGAGGTCGCGGGCATCCCACGGATCGTCGCGCACGGTGAGCTTGGCGCCCTTGGCCGCCTTCTTGGCGCTGCGGTAGCTGGCGACGATGTTCCAGCCGAAGATCACGAACGAGATGAAGATGATGAACACGCCGACGGTGGCGACGAAGTTCCACACGTTGAAGCCGTAGCCGTCGTTGTAGGAGTACGTGCGGCGAGGCATGCCCTGCAGGCCGAGCACGTGCATGGGCCCGAAGGTGAGGTTGAAGCCCACCAGCAGGATCCAGAAGTTGATCTTGCCCCACTTGTCGTTGAGCAGGTAGCCGAACACCTTCGGCCACCAGAAGTACAGGCCGCCGATGAAGCCGAAGAGGGCACCGCCGAAGAGCACGTAGTGGAAGTGGGCGACGATGTAGTAC
>JAGQSI010000060.1 GCA_020439605.1 Acidimicrobiales bacterium
CCTTGCCACGCAATGACGAGCTCTGGGAACAGGTCGGCGTAGACATGAGAGAAGGTCAGGGAACTGGGCCCCGAGGCAGTGGCCATTCGTCGAACCTATCGGCGTGGGATGCTGGTTCCATGCCAGAGCTCAACGTCTTGGGTCAAGAACTCGAAATGTGTGGAACCGACCCGATAACCGGCTTCTTCCGGGACGGGTGTTGCAGTACCGGTCCAGAAGACATGGGCAGCCACACGATATGTGCGGTAATGACCGCTGAGTTTCTTGCACACCAGCGTTCGATCGGCAACGACCTTTCTACGCCGATGCCCCAGTATCGCTTTGTGGGGCTAGTGCCAGGAGATCGTTGGTGTGTAACTGCACACAACTGGCTTCGGGCCTATCGCGACGGTGTCGCCGCTCCGGTAGTGCTCGCAGCCACCAACGCTAAGGTTCTTGAGATCGTGCCCTTCGAGGCATTGGAACAATGCGGGGTAGATGTTCCCGACGATCCAAGTGCTATCGACGGCATCGACTAGCCCTTGGGGCCATATTCGAAAGGTGGGACAAAAATGTGGGAATCGCTCTGGGGCGGAGGTTTCACCCAACTCTCGTGGGTTGGCACCCTGGTCGTCGCGATCGTGGTGACACTGGTCTTTGCCATTTATCAAGCAGTCCAAGATCGCAGGAAGTAGCCGAGCTGCGAAGCCGTGGACGCTGGCGAAGCCGAGGGCCTAGCCGAGGGCGCCGGTGGCGCGAACCGCGGCGATACGGTCCTCATCCCAACCAAGGACGTCACGAAGCACCTCATCGCTGTGTTGGCCAACGGTTGGGGCCTTGGTGGGAACAGGGACGTCGATGTCGAGGAACTTGATGGGTGAGGGCTGCTGCTCAGCGCCAAGGCGCTCGGCCGAGATCCACGGGAACCGGTCCTGGAATTGGGGATCGTCCTTGAGGGTCTGGGGAGTGTTCACGTTGATGATCGGCACGTTGATCTCAAGTCCGAGATCAACCCATTCCTTGGCGGTGCGGGTGGCGAAAATGTCCTTCAGTTGCTGGCGCAACGCCACGTTGCCCACCGCATGGTCCGCGAACTTGGCACCGGGATTGGCTTCGAAGAGTTCAGGCTGACCGATACCACGACAAAAGTTCTCCCAGAACTCGCGCTCGGAGGCCTGCAGCAGTACGAATCCACCATCGGATGCCTCGTAGAACTGATAGCGCACACCGTCACGCATACCGGCGGTTCCCGGGGCTCGGCGCACATAGTTGTCCGAAGCGTTGCCGGTCACCTCGTCCTCTGGGCGTTCGTAGGCCTTCCAACTCTCGGAGCGATACCAATCCATGGCGGCGGCGGCGTCGCTCTGGGCTACTTCGAGGCGGCAACCTTCGCCGGTCTCACGAGCCTTGATGACCCCGGCTAGTACACCGAGTGCGCCAAACATTGGGCCGGCGTGAATGCCCATGGATGGGTGTTCGGGGATGGCGGCGAAGCCATCCTCGGTAATTTCGGGTTTCACGAGACCGGCCCACACGTCGTATGCCACCCCATGGCTCGGTAGTTCCGCATAGGGGCCAGTCATGCCATATCCAGAGATCGTGGCAAACACGATTCTGGGGTTGACCTCACGCAACTTGTCGTAGCCGAGCCCGCGGCGCTCTAGGCCACCGGGGCGCATCGCTTCGATAACTACGTCAGCATCTCGGACCAGTTCCAAGAAGGTCTCCACACCCTCGGGCTTGCGAAGGTCGAGCACCAGCGAACGCTTGCCACGGTTGACGTGCAGGTGCATCAACGAGACACCCTCCACGATGGGCCAGGTCATCTGTCGGATGTAGTCCCCGCTCGGGGATTCGATCTTGATGATCTCAGCGCCCATGTCACCGAGGTGCGTGGTGATGGCTGCGGGTCCGAGCATCGAGCACTCGATGATTCGTACGCTCGATAGCGGTCCGGTTTGATCAGCCATGTTTCATCCTCGCTTTTCTGACGGTGCGTCAGATTACCCGAGACGATGAGATGTGTACGACCTTGGGTCTATCGTCAACGGTGATGGATGACGTGTTCCCTGATCGGGCGATGGCGCTGCGAGACAAGCTCAGTTGGATGATCGAAACCAACGGGTGGCTGCTCGAACCCGTTGCCGCCAATTTGGACACAGACCCACCGTTGCCCGGCTATGGCTACACCATCGGCTTCGAACAGAGCTTCGGATTTCCCGAGGTGGTGATCGTGGGTCTCAAGCCAGTGGCTGCAAAGGGGCTCGCCGAAATGCTGGCGGATCTGTTGCGAGGTGGAACCCAGATCCCGGTAGGAGAGTTGTTCCGAGGTCTCTACGACGGCGAACAACGAGCCGCCCTTCTTCCGGTGGACATGGACTCGATGGCGGCCATGTTTGGCTCTGCCAACTCTTGGTATGGGGATCAGCCCTATCGAATGGTGCAGCTGGTGTGGCCGGATCGAAACGGCTGGTTGCCGTGGGAGATCGGGTTCGATCCGTCTATGGCAGCGGTGCAACTACTGCTGGGCGAAGCACCGTCTGCCTGAGCCCCTCATATCTGACACACTGTCAGATATGAGCGAGGGGACGCTTCCAACCAACTACAACTTCTTCGAGATGTGGGAGGCCATCTGGCCTCGCGCCAAAGACCGTGTGGCCATTGTCTGTGGTCCACAGGTCCGTACCTACGAGCAACTCGCGGAACGAACCAACCGACTCGCCAACTATCTGCGCTCCAAGGGTGTTGGACCGGGTGATTCGATAGGGCTGTTCATGCGAAACGATGCTTCCTACATGGAAGCAATGCTCGCAGCGTTTGCTCTGCGGGCGGTGCCGGTCAACATGAACCATCGTTACACCGGCGAGGAACTGAGCTACCTGCTCAACGATTCTGGCGCCAAGGTGCTGCTGGTCCATGAGACCCTCACTGGCGCGGTTGGCGCCGTTCCCGGTGGGGTGGATCACCTTGAAGTGATCCTGGTCCTTAAGGATCCTGACCCATCAACGGTTTCTGGCGAGATCGCTGCATTGCCCAATCAGGTTTGGTTTGAGGATGCGCTCTCGAGCTCAAGCGCTGAGCCTGTAATCACGGAGGGGCGAAGCGGCGACGACGTCTACCTCATGTACACCGGTGGCACCACAGGTAGACCCAAAGGCGTGGTGTGGCGTCACGAGGATGCATTCTTTGCGTGCATTGGAGGCGGTGACCCGATGCGGCTCTTGGGGCCGGTCGATGCCCCTGAGCAGCTCATCGAGCGAATGGTGGATGCGTTTTGCTATCTCCCTCTCGCCCCGCTGATGCACGCGGCTGCGCAGTGGACCACCTTGTCCTGGTTGCTTGCAGGCGGCACAACGGTACTGATGCCCGGAACGTTGGATCCCGAAGCTGTCTGGGACGTTGTCGATGAACGAGGCGTCAACGTGCTTACGACGGTTGGCGATGCCGTGGCTCGGCCATTGGTGGAGGCATGGGAGGCAAACCCGGGTCGTTGGCAGGGCGCTGGGCTGTTCTCACTCTCCAACGGGGGAGCGCCGCTTTCGCCGTCGATCAAGGCTCGCATGGGTGAACTGTTTCCCGGCCGTGCGATTGTTGATGCGATCGGCTCTTCTGAGAGCGGCGTGCAGGGCTCGCAGCGTCTCCAAGCCGGCGAGAACCCAACAGGGCTGGCCCGCTTTGCTCCAGGTGTAGGGACCCAGGTGTTCGACGAGAATCTTCGACCGGTTGAGCCGGGTTCCGAGGTGATCGGCCGTGTTGCAAACGCGGGCAGGCTTCCCCAAGGCTATTTGAACGATCCGGTGAAGACCGCCGAGACCTTCGTCGAAGTAGACGGTGTGCGCTACTGCATTACCGGCGACATGGCCACTGTGGAAGCAGACGGCACCATTCAGCTTCTTGGCCGTGGGTCCCAGTGCATCAATACAGGAGGCGAGAAGGTGTTCCCCGAAGAGGTGGAGGCGATGCTTGTAGATCACCCCGGGGTCCACGACGTGTTGGTGGTTGGTGTGCCCGATGATCGGTGGGGTAGCGCCGTGGCTGCTGTGGTTTCTCCGGTAGCTGGAGCCGAGGCGCCGACCCTTGAGGAGATCCGCGAATTCCTGCGCAGCTCGTTGGCCGGCTACAAGCTGCCCAAACATTTGGTCCTGGTGGACACGGTCGAGCGCTCACCCGCCGGTAAGGCCGACTACCGCTGGGCCCGCGCCGCAGCGGAAGCAGAAATTCTGGCCTGACGGGAACTAGTTGGATCATCCGGGCGTCCTAGTGATATGTCCGCCACCATGAATCCCGGAAATCGACCTCGACGAGGAGCCCTGACAGCGATCGGCGCAATGGTCGTCGTCGCTCTTGTCGCCATGCTGGCAGTGCTGGGCACTAGCTCCAAACCTGCTGCTGCGGCTGGTCTTGAACGATTCTCGTCTTGTGAAGAACTGTCGAGTTGGGGTGAGGCCCAAAGTCAAAGCGGCGAAGAAGGCTTTCGAGAAGTTGGTAGCGCAATCGCGACGCAGGACGCGGCGGGAGAGGTGGCCACCTCGGTCGGGCCAACCCAGAACGGTGTACCTGCAGATGGTGCGCCCTCAGCAGAGTCAGGGCAGGCAACAGACGAGAAGTCATCGACAGGCTCAACCAATGTGGTGGTGGAGGGGGTTGATGAGCTTGATCTGGTGGATCGAGTAGATGACCGCAGAGCGATCTTCACCTCCTACTCGGCCGTTGTGCTCGTGGATCTCGAGGCTGGTAAGCGCCTCGCCAGTGTGTCCACCGCTGGCCAAGCGCAGGTCACCTACGACTCGCAGCGATCTCTGGTGTGGGTGGTCGGCCAACAGGAGGCCGAGACACAAGGTGTTGTGGGCAGTGAGGTAGTGGTGAAGCGGCTCAAGGTGAACGATGATTCGCTCGTAGAGGCGGGGCAATGGAGTGTGGCGGGAGGGTTGGTGACAGCGCGCCGGGTGGACGACAAGCTCCACGTTGTTGCCACAGATGGGTTCTATGGTGCCGAGGCAATTCCATTCAGGGGTGAGCCGGTTCCTTGTGACCAGGTGCTTCACCCTGCGGCACCATCTGATCCATCAGCAACCCTGATAGTCACCCTTGGCGCTGAAGGGGATCTAGTTCCTGTGCGCTCGACCGAGGTGGTTGGGTCTGGACAGTTGGTTCACGTGACCACCACCGCTGCCTACCTTGCAACGCCGCAGTGGGAAGCGGAAACCTCCACCACGATCCACCGATTCGACCTTGATGATCTGACCCACACCGGATCTGGACGAGTGCCCGGAACTCTCTTGAACGACTTCTCGATGTCTGAGTTCGATGGTCACCTGCGTGTGGCGATTACAGCCCAGCCAGACATGGGTATTCCAGCGGTCAGTGAAGAAATCGGCAGACCCATCGCGGACCCAGACATGTCCGTGGAACCAACGTTTGCTCCAGTTGAACCGTCGACGTCGGAGGAACCGACTACTGCGGAGGAACCGATTACTGCTGAGGAACCGCCGATATCTGTAGCGCCGACCACTACGGCTGCGAGCGAGGTCCCGACCACTACGGCTGTGCCGACTACCACCGAGGCCCCGACCACCACGACTGAGGCCCCGACCACCACGACTGAGGCCCCGACCACAACGGCTGCGCCGACGACGACCGAGGCACTCTCGCAGTCCGACAAGCCCGGACCCAACGACGGGCTGAACCGGATCTATGTGCTCGACACCGACGGAGATCTGGACGTGGTGGGGCGCACTGGATGGTTTGGGCTGGAGGGTGAGACCCTTCACGGGATTCGTTTCGATGGAGCTACCGCCTACGCGGTCACGTTCTTGCAGACCGACCCGTTCTATGTGGTCGATCTCTCAGAAGCCTCAAACCCCCGAGTGGTGGGAGAACTCAAGCTGCCCGGGTTCAGTGGATATCTGCATCCCGTTGGCAACGGCCAGGTGGTTGGGTTCGGTCCTGATGAGAGCGGGATGGCTTCGGCCAAACTGTTTGACGCCTCTGATCCCACCGCTCCCAGATTGGTGGACACGATCTCGCTTGGTGGCGATGCTCCAGTTGTATATGACCACCATGCATTCACCACGCTGGGCGATGGGCATTTCGTGACCCCAGTCAACAGATGGGGCGTGATGGCTGGAGCAGAAGAAGGTTGTGCTGTCGAACCGAGCATCGCTCCGGGTGAAGAACCAGCGGTTTGTGGCCCTTCGGCCTATACGACAGAAATCGTGGAGATGACAGTCTCTGGAGGCCGCCTCCAAGAGGTGAGCCGCACAGCAGTGCAACTGAACGGATCGGGTCTACGTGTGCTGCCGGTGGGCGAGGGGTGGGCTCTGCTCAGCGAGCAGAGCGTTGCGCTCGTCGAGGCAGACGGTGCGCTTCGAGCCGAGGTGAACCTCAGCTAACCACGAGTGTGTCTTCACCCTCGGGGGCGGTGGGGGTGAAGCGCACTGGCATTGATTCATACCCACTCACGAAGTTGGCTGCTCTGTAGGCAGGTTCCTCTTCTGAGACGAGTTCTATATCCGGCAGTCGTCGCAGCAACTCTTCGAACATGACCCGAAGCTCGAGTCGGGCGAGTGAGTTGCCAAGACAGAAGTGGGTGCCAAAGCCGAACGCCACATGGTCATTGGGTGCTCGCGAGATGTCGAACCGGAACGGATCGGTGAACACGTCCTCATCACGGTTGGCCGAGGGGTAGAGCAACATCACGTTGTCTCCCTCCTTGATTAGCTGGCCGCCGAACTCAATGTCTCTGGTAGCGGTTCGGTTCATGTTCTTGATCGGGGTGACCCAACGCAACATCTCCTCTATGCCTTGAGTCAACAGTGTCGGGTTGGCAACGAGACGATCCCATTCGCTGCGGCCATTGCGAAGCAGTTGATAGGCGCCTCCCGAGATCACGTGGCGGGTGGTTTCATCGCCACCGATGAGAAGCAGTAGGGACTCATCGATCAATTCCTGGCGGCGGAGTCGATCACCATCTACCTCGGCGTGGATCAGGACGCTCATCAGGTCCTTACCAGGTACTCCCTTGCGTTGGTCGATGACCTCGTTGGCGTACTCGGCGTAGCCGATGAAGGCCAAGGTAGCGGGTTCGAGCGATGCTGGATCTCCCGTCAGAGCAGACAACATGGCGTCGCTCCATTCAAGAAGTGTGGCTCGGTCCTTTGGTGCGATGCCGAGGTCGTTGCCGATGATCACCAGTGGTAGCCATGCCGCGATATCGGTCACGAAATCGCATTCGCCGCGCTCACAGACCGCATCGATGATCTGGGTACATGCGAGGCGGATCTCCTCTTCGCGTTCACGAACTCGCCTCGGAGTGAATCCTTTGTTGACGAGCTTGCGTCGACGGTGGTGGTCTGGGTCGTCCATGTCGATCATCATCTGCATCGGATCTGCATCCGGGCGGATCCCTTTGCCATTGCAGAAGGTTGCTGGATCCTTCGAGATTGCTTTCAGATCAGCGTGGCGGGCGATTCCCCATGCGTGGCCGTCCCAATAGACAGGAGCATTGGCACGCATCCAGGTGAATTGTTCATGGGGGTTGGAGCCCCAGAAATCGCCGCTGAGTAGGTCGATGTCATCGCGGGTGGGATGGTCTGGCACCGAAATCGCCTCCAAGGTCTGATGGATCGTCATAGTCTGGCCACATGACCGCTCCAATAAAAGCAAAGGCACGTGTGACAACTGTTGCACCTCCATTGCCGGATGCCCCCGGCGGACCTCCAATACCGCTTGGTCGGCGTGTCGAACTCCCGGGACGTGGAACCACGTTCGTGCGAGAGGTGGAGGGTCCTCCCGGTGCGCCAACCGTTCTGCTGCTGCATGGACTTGTTGCGTCGGGTGGTCTCAACTGGTTCGAGGCCTTTGCTCCATTGAGCGAACACTTCCGGGTCCTGGCCATCGACCATCGGGGACACGGTCGAGGGATGAGAAGTTGGCGGCGCTTTCGTCTTTCGGACTGTGCCGATGATGCGGCGGCTCTGCTCGAGGTGCTTGGTATCGACAAGGCGATCGTGGTTGGTTACTCAATGGGTGGCCCGATCGCACAACTCATGTGGCGAGATCACCGGGACAAAGTTGAGGGTCTGGTGTTTTGCGCAACCTCCAACCGCTTCGTCCCCGGTGTTCGAGAGCGGCTCGGCTTTGTGACTGCAATGTCGGCGATTGCTGGCTCTACCCGCATTGGCCAGGTGGCCACCATGATCCCAGTGGGGCTCATCCAACGTCAGGTGCCGGTTGGGGTCAAGGCTCGCCCAGACAGTCTCACCAGTTGGGCCGGAGCCGAGATGCGGCGCCACGACATGCGCATGGTGCTCGAAGCCTTGGCTGCAACCACAAACTTCGACAGCTCCAAGTGGCTGGCAAAGGTTGATGTTCCAACCACGATCATGGTCACGACCAAGGATCACGCCGTTCCGCCACAAGAACAGTTGAGGTTGTTGTTGGCCATCCCGCATGCTCAGGTCCATCTTCATGATCAGGGTCATACCTGGTGTGCTCGTCCATCGTTTGGGCGTTGCGTCACGGATGCGTGTCTGTCGGTCGTGGGGGCAGAAACCGCCTCTTCGACCTAGGGAACAGGTCGTGCCCTCTGCTAGAACGTGTTCTAGTTTCTGATGGACCGTCAGGGGATTCGACGACCGTGCATATCGCGTACACACCGGAGCAAGAAGCGCTCCGTCAAGAGCTTCGGACATACTTCGCCAAATTGATGACCCCAGAGGTCACAGCGGCATCATTTGCTGGTGAGACCGGCGACCCTGCCTGCTTGGAGGCAGTGCGACAGATGGGCCGTGATCGTTGGCTCGGTGCCGGCTGGCCAGTGGAGTATGGCGGCAGAGGTTTTGGACCTGTCGAGCAGTTCATATTCATGGACGAGAGTTGGCGTGCGGGCGCCCCGACACCGTTCTTGTCCATCAATACCGTCGGGCAAACCATCATGCAGTTCGGCAATCAAGAGCAGAAGGACTTCTTCTTGCCGAAGATTCTCGCCGGGGACCTGCACTTCTCTATCGGTTACACAGAACCAGAGGCCGGCACAGACCTTGCGTCGTTGCAGACCAAAGCGGTCAAAGATGGCGATGAGTGGGTCATCAACGGTCAGAAGATCTTCACATCTTTGGCTAGCTACGCGGACTACGTGTGGCTTGCTGCTCGCA
>JAGQSI010000061.1 GCA_020439605.1 Acidimicrobiales bacterium
GAGATCGCACAAGGCGAAAGGGTGCTGCTTTCCTATCTGTCTGCCAACCGAGATGAGACTGTCTTTGATGATCCGATGCGTTTCGACATCACCAGACCCGATGCCACGAACCTTCTGTCGTTCGGAGTTGGCGCCCACTACTGCCTTGGTCCTCAGTTCGCTCGACGAGAGTTGCGCACGTTCTTGCCCAAGATGTTGGAGAGGGTGAGCCATATTGAGTTGAGCGGTGAGCCGAGCTGGACCGAGGCAAACTTCGTCGGTGGTGTCAAGCACCTACCCATCCATTACCGGATTCGTTAGCCGCACCCGATCCGCCCGGTTCACCCAAGCTTTCGAGCAACTCTGCAACGCTCCACGAAGCGAGCAGGTCCTCCAGCAAGCCAACTGCCTCTCGGTCCGCTCTTATCGAGGGGTGAGCAACCATCTCCACATAGGCGATTGAGACCTCGGTAATTGGATCCCAACGCAGATGGAGTTGCGCACCTCCAGCGAGCTCAGGACGCGACCCGACTATTTCTTCGCTGAGCATGCGGGCCAAATTGATATCCAAGGTCGAAGCAAAGAGCCACCACCAGTGGCTCCCTGCCGCAACCCGATAGATGGCCCCACCATGGTCGACCCCACCTCTGGGCAACTGCAGTGTCATGGTCGGCCCAAGATCGGGATGTGTACCCATGAAGGAGAAACGTTCTCCGGCACTCATTCGACGATGGGCCTCACCCACAGCCAGTCGAAATCCGCATGGGCTACAGCTCAGCGAGCTGGCGGCTTCGAGCGAATCGCCCACTCGCAGCAGTTCAGTGTCTTCCACTGAGACTTTTGCCCCAACCCCGGGAAGCATGTGAACAAGGGTTGCTCCTATCCGCATTGAGTCAAGTGCTGATCTAGTGGTCACGAAGTATCCCCCGAGGTTGTCGTGGCAACTGTATATCAGATGTTAGGCATGCCTAACTCATCGGCCGCGTTATCTCTTCTTCAGACTTTGAACATGACGACTCAGGGGCCTTGCCATCAAGAGAATCGTTGATGAAACGAACAAAGTCAGGAGCAACCTGATCTATGACGGTGTTGTGGTCTGCTCCTTCGATGATGTGCAGCTCAACCACTTGGCCCGTATCGCACACCTTGTCGATCAGATCCCTGAAGCGATCTATGGCCACTCGATCATCGATCGTTCCCGACGCCAGAAACAGCGGCACACCATCTACCGCTTCCCCACCAACATCATTGGCCAGGATGAACGACTTCGCAGGTTCTGTCGTGCGGGGATCGGCACTGAATGCACCCGCCGCGGCAATGGGAATGAACTCGGTGGTTATTCCATCTAGGCAGTTGGTCTCGAATCCCTTTGATGCTTCGAGTGCGCCCTGACTGAAGTAGTCCTCAATTGCCAGTTCAGGTTGTACGGTCTGGCCTCCATACATCGCCATCATGGTGAGGATCGAAGTCACGATCTCATCGATGGCCCCATAGACCCGATCGAGCATCGCTGCGGGAGCCAAGGAGACAGTTGAGACCAGCTCCAACTCCGGCGCATAGCTTCCTGCGAGCTCATGGGCTGATAGCGCTCCATGGCCACCCTGGGAATGCCCGACAGAGACCCATCGCTTTGAAGCGTTGGCCTCTTTGAGATTTCGCGCCGCCCTAACAATGTCAATCACAGCGTTGCCCTCATCAGCTTTGGACAAATACGGGTGCAGTTCCCCGATCGGCCCCATACCGATGTAGTCGGTCATGGCCCAGACTCCTTCGACGCCCCACCCCGGAGCGTCTTGGTCAGCTCTACTCGGCGCACACTGCGACGCAATCCCAGATGTGCCATGTGAAGTAGAGATGACCGGCCAGCCTCCCGCGGGTGCTTTCGCCACGGGATAGGTGATGAGACCGGTTGCAGCGCGGTCGCTGCCGGCAGAATCTGTTGAGTGATACATCACTCGTAGGGTCACGAGTTCGTCGGTCCTTCGCACCTCTGTGGTCCTTATCAGTTCGCCAGGTTCACCTTCTGGCAACGGATCGGGCACCGCATAGAAGCCGTCCAGCTCACCTTCATACTGCTCAACCTCCCTAGGTGGAGCAGAAGTGGTCGTAGTGGCTTTCGTCGACTCTTGCGAGGCGTTGTCCTTGGTGTTTGATTCACCGCTTGAACACGCACCCAACAGCAACAGCGCTGCTGCAGACCCAACCATCAGGCGTTGACGAAGTGAAGATGTAGCCATCGTCACAGTGTTACCCACATAGAGCGTTGGGAAAACCACTCCTTGAGAAAAATGATGGCGCGCGTTGTTACCCGCTGGTAAGTTACGCCGAACACGGGGTCCATTAAGGGGGAATCCATGCGACGTTCACGTTTGATCGCTACTGGGGTGGCTATCGCAGCCATCTCGCTCCTAGCTGCTTGTCAACCAACTCCGGACAAGGACAGCTTCTACACATCGCCGGCTGCCACTACTGGCAATGCTGGCGACATCGTCCGTTCGCGCTCGAGTGTCTTCACGTTGGACCCGGCAACAAGAAGCGCCCACCCCGGCACCAAGGCCTGGCAGGTGATCTACCGCTCCACCTCAGCACGCGACGAAAAGATCACAGTATCGGGCACAGTTATTGTGCCCACCACGCCCTGGATCGGTATCGGGAAACGCCCGGTTGTGTCCTACTCGGTGGGTACCCGTGGTGTTGGAGATGCTTGTGCCCCCTCCTACACCCTCGCCCACGGAACGGACTACGAGGGCCTGTTCATCTCCTCGGCCCTCGCTAGGGGATGGGCTGTTGCCGTAACCGACTATCAAGGCCTCGGCACACCTGGTCAGCACACCTACGTAGTTGGCCAGACCGAAGGCAGAACCGTTCTAGATATGGCTCGGGCAGCCACCCGCTTGCCCGGAACTGGGCTCTCCGCTTCGAGCCCGATCGGACTTCTGGGCTACTCCCAGGGCGGTGGCGGCGCTGGTTGGGCAGCCCAGTTGGCTCCCACATACGCACCCGAGCTCAACATCAAGGGTGCTGCAATTGGTGGCGTGCCCGGAGACCTGAGCGAGGTTGCCAAAGCTCTTGATGGCTCACCGTTCGTGGCGCTTGCGTTGATGGCAAGCGTCGGCTTCGATGCTGCCTACCCAGAACTAAACCTTGAGAACTACGTCAATTCCCGAGGTAAGGACTTGCTGGCCAAGGCGCAGAACATGTGCCTAACCAGCTTCGATGGCGTGTCCACCGTAATCAACACAGCTTTCACGAAGATCACGGACTACGTGCACACCAACCCGCTCACCACTCCTACCTGGCAGTACCGGCTCAACCAGAACAAGCTGGGTGGCTCCAAGCCAACCACCCCCGTCTACATGTTCCATGCTCTGTTCGATGAGATGGTTGCCTATCCCCAAGCAGCAAAGGTTCGACGTAGCTGGTGCGACAAGGGTGCCAATGTCACCTGGTCCACGTACCCGATAGCCGAGCATGTCACCGGAATGGTTCAGGGCGTTGTCCCATCAATGGATTACCTGAGCGCGCGCTTCGCCGGGCTACCAGCCGTTAGCAACTGCCTGCTTCCCTGAGTCCGAATCGCTGAGAGCGCCGTTGGTCAATCCGCGGCGCTCTCAGGGTCGGTTCCAGCTATGGAGCTGTTCACGTCTATAGCTTCTCCGGCCAATCGGGCCACGATGGCAAACGCCTCCTGGACCGAGGCAACCTTCGACTCCTCAATGTCTGCAAGGAGACGGATGAGTTCTCTGCGACGGTGGAACATCACCGAGGCCACGAGCGCATCTCCTGCCGGCTCCAACCTGACGTCCACGTTTCGGCGGCTAACCGACGACGGCTGGCGACTGACGAACGACTTGCGTTCGAGACGCTCCACGAGCCGGGTGCAAGACGATGGGGACAGGCCCAACTCAGTTGCAATTTCGGCCATGGTCATCGGCTGACGCTCTTCAAGAAGAACCAGGGCTCGAAACTGCGGAACGGTGATCTCGACTGGAGCAGACGAAATGGAACGGACCGTAATGGCTACTAGAGATCTTGAGACCGCCATCGCGGCATTGATGAGCGCTTCATCTACTTCGTCGCTGGGCACAGCTCAAGTTTGCCATCCGGCACGCACCCACAACGGGTCAAGTCTCCTAGCGCCATGTTTGGAGCGCTCCTCGTCTAGCGTTCGGTAATGGCGAAATCCCCAGATGCATCCGACGACGAGACCATGGGGCTAGTTCGCGCACACGTTGGCCTGGTGGCCGGCGAGGCACCCATTCTGCGTCAGTTGGGACTCGCCGCATGGTCAGTAATCGGGATCATTGGACTAGTAGCGCTACTCATCGTGGGGTTAGCGACGATCAGTTCTGTCGTATTCCCTTTGCTGTTTGCGATGGTCATGGCGGTTCTTTTCCAACCCCTAGCCGCAAAGCTCATCGCTAGACGGGTGCCGGCCTCTCTAGCTGCAGGAGTGGTAGTAGTCGGCTTGGTAGCTGCGGTCGTGGGAGTCCTGGTGCTGACCGTTGTAGGAGTGATTGACCAGAGCGGGGAGATTGTCAACGAGGTCAGTTCCAGCCTCGAAGAACTCGACATCAAGGTTGACGACTCGACCCTCGATGATCTCCAGACCAGCATTGAGAACGCGGATCCTTCGATGACCTCTGGAGTTGTCAAAGGGGTTACCAAGGGTCTGAGCGCTGTTGGGGCGTTCCTGGTCGGGGCTCTTCTCGGACTGTTGATCATGTACTACCTGATCAAGGACGGCCCATCGCTGAGAAAGGCATTGGTGGCGCGCACTGCGCCCAATCAGGCTGAGAATCTCAACGACTTCATCACTGAAACATGTTTTGTGCTGCGGCGATACTGGCTGGGCAGGTCAATCATTTCAGCGATTGTCTCAGCGGTTGTTGCCCTCGCTGCTTTACTGCTCGGCCTACCGCTTGTAATGACCATCGCTGTGGTCACCTTTGTTGGAGGTTTCATCCCCTACGTAGGCGCGGTAGCCGGTGGCCTGCTAGCGGTAGTTGTGGCCCTTGGAAGCGACGGTGTGGTGGCTGCGGTGATCATGTTGGTCGTGGTTCTGGTAGCCAACTTGTTGATTGAGAACCTCGTAGAGCCAGCAGTTACCGGACGAACTCTCAAGATTCACCCACTAATAGTTCTGTTGGCTACAACCGTGGGTGGTGTGGTCGGAGGCATGATCGGGCTGGTAATGGGCGTGCCACTGACAGTTATTGGAGCCAAGGCCATCCCCCGGATAGCTCGCGCACTTGAGATCAAGACCGCCGAAGAAGCTCCTGGTGCGAGCGCCGCTGAGCAAGCAGTGCTGAGGGAACACAGCGACGCCGCAGAGTCGGCTGGCCCTGAACCTCTACCAACCGATTGACCATGACAGAGTCCAGCAAAGCGCGCTACCTGCCCGCGGTTGATGGGCTTCGAGCGTTTTCGGTTGCCGCCGTCATCGCCTACCACCTTGGCCACCTCAAAGGTGGATTTCTTGGCGTAGATGTCTTCTTCTCCATCAGCGGGTTCCTCATAACCCGACTCCTGCTTAGCGAGGTGCGCACTTCAGGACGAGTAGATCTAGGACAGTTCTGGGCCAGACGTATGCGAAGGCTCATGCCAACGCTCATGGTCGTGGCCAGCGCCACATTGATCCTCTCGAGGCTGTGGCTTCCTGAATGGCGGATGCGCTCTATTCGATTCGATGCCCTTGGCGCACTTGCATACATCGCCAACTGGCGTTTTGTCCTCAGCGGACAGTCCTATTTCGCCTCTGGGATTGTGCCTAGTCCATTTCGCCACACCTGGTCGCTCGCTATTGAGGAGCAGTATTACTGGCTCTGGCCGCTCGCGGTCTTTGCCACGGCCATACTCGCAGCGAGGACTGGCCGCTCGCTTAGAGTCGCTGTCGGCGCGGTGGCAGCTTTGGGCGCAGTGGCGTCTGCACTTTGGATGGTCGCCCTTTCCGACAGCGGGAATCTCTCACGGGTCTATTTCGGAACAGACACCCGAGCTTTTGGCCTACTGATCGGGGCCACACTCGCATGCTGGTGGAACCCCAAGACCCACCTGATTTCATTTCACGCTCAGCACCGATGGGCAATGGCGTCGAGCGTGTTGGGATTCGGCGCTCTGGCGTTGATCATGTGGCAATTCGTAGTTGCTTCTTCTGAGAATGCGAACTTCTATCGTGGTGGCTTTCAGGCCATTGCGCTGTTGTCGATGGTCCTCGTGGCGTGCGCGTCCGTCAACGAAGGCCCGTTCTCAACCGTGCTCGGCTGGTCTCCTCTGGTATGGCTGGGCCGTCGTTCATACGCCATGTATCTCTGGTCCTGGCCCACCCAAATACTTCTAGGAGAACGGTTTCGACTCGGTGGGGCCAAACTCGCGATCGCTGTAGTTCTTCTGACAGTTGGTCTCTCAGCGCTCTCACATGTCCTGGTCGAAGAACCTCTCCGTCGAGCCAAGCCGACTAAGGGCACAATGTTGCGATGGACCGGGGCAGTGTCAGGCGTTGTGGTCCTGAGTATTGCTGTTGCCATTGGGACGCCACCAGCTCCGGCCTACACAACCGTTTCTGACGACCAGGCCCTCGCTGATGCGTTAGCTCCAGTTCCGGGCAATAGCCCGAGACCTAATGGTCCATCAACAACCATTGCTCCGACCATCGACGGACCTATGGCAACTCCAGCTTTGGTTCCATTCGAAGCCCAAGTAGACCCACTAAGCATCCACGACAGGCCTCTAAGGGTGATGATCGCTGGAGATTCGATCGGTTGGTCCCTCGGCTACCAATTGCCGGACCATATGACCACGTCGGTCGAGCTACAGGTCAGGACCATTATCGCTTGCAGTCTTTTGCCCGCTGACGGCCAATACCTCGTGGGCAACACACCCAACCCCTATTCAGATCAGTGTGTCAAGGCAAAAGAAGCCGAAGAAGTTGGTCTAGCTGGGCATCCAGATGTCGTCCTGCTTTGGACTGGGGCATGGGAAGTATTTGATCAGCAGGTAGACGGTGAGACCCTAAATGTGGGTTCCGATGAGTACGCCACGGCCCTGGAGGCCGCCCTGCAGGAGAAGGTTGATCGTTTCCGCTCCGTAGGCGTTCCCACGGTGATACCGCTGGTTCCGTGCTTCGGGCCGAATGCAGTTTGGCTTGGCGATGAACGCCATCAGGCCGACCGCGCTATCTGGGTTAGTGAGCGAATCAGAGCTGTCGCCCAGCGAAACCCAGGATGGGTACGTGTCATAGACCCAACACCACTGCTTTGTGGACCCAACCGCGAGTTCCTCGACAAGACTCCCACCGGGATTGGTCTACGAGAAGACGGATCTCACTTCTCCCCCGACGCAGCGGCCTGGTTCTGGAATACCTGGCTCGCAGGCCAGCTAGGCGCTGCGCTGTCCCCTTGAATCGCTCAGGAACACCCACTTAACTGCATGGCGCCCAGAAGTCACTTAGAGTGGCTGCGATACAACTACAGCTAGGAGGCGGACATGAAACTGCTTGGTAATATTCTCTGGCTGCTTCTCTGTGGCTTTTGGCTGGCACTGGGCTGGGCCATGCTCGCAGCACTCTTCGCCATCACTGTGGTAGGCATCCCGTTCGCGCTTCAGTGCGCAAAGCTGGCATCGTTCAGTCTGTGGCCATTTGGTCGACGCGCCGTACCGGATCCGGCTGCTTCAAGACTGGGGATCATTGGCACCGTCCTATGGATTATTCCCGGCCTATTCATGGCTGCTAGCTATGTCCTAAGTGGACTTATGCTCTGCCTCACCGTCGTAGGCATACCCTTTGGAGCGCAGGCATTCAAGCTAGCGGAGCTTGCCCTATCACCATTCGGAAAGAAGATCGTGGAGGCCAGATAGGCCCCCACGATACAAACTCTGATTCAGCCGATAGGAGCGAAACGCTCAACTCGCAGAAGGCAGCTGAGGCCTTCGTCGGCGAGTTCGAACTCCGCAGTCCAGTCCGCTGACTGTCCGCCCTCTACCGAAGGAAGATCGACCTGCACGATGCCACGAGTATCAGTACCTTCCATCGCTGAAACGTAGATCCTGTACTGCTGGGCCTCGTCAAGTGGGTTGGTAACTGTGCCGTTTGCCTTCAGGGCACCGTCGGCGACAGCGCAGGCATCAAGCTTCGCATCTTGCATGGCACCGACGTAGTCCTCAACTGAACCCTGAGGATCACGAACATCAGTAAACGTTTCCCCGCTCTCACCGCTATTGGTGCCCGGGGTGGCGGTGCCGGCGGCGGTAGTAGTGGACTGCGCTGTCTTGTCACCTTTGTTGGCGGAGTCGTCCTTCTTATCAGAACATCCAGCAATGCTCACCGTGAGGCTAAGCGCTACGGCCGCAGCGGTCAGAGTCTTTTTCATCTACAGATTCCTTACATTCATCTCGTAATTTGGGGTGCGCGCGGCGCTCGTTGTTAGGTCGCACTAACGCCATAAATACTAATGGTGGCCGGGCTTGAGTAAAGCTCGGCCACCATCAGTCAACTACTCGCTCAGCTCTCGGCTAGCTCGTCCTCTTCGCGTCGACGAGTGAAAGCTACGAACATGGCACCTAGAAGCACCATCACGAGACCGCCCATGGCCCCGTAGACCAGTTGGTCTGAGGCACCGGTGCGGGGCAGTTCTCCTGGCGGTACGGCCGCAGCCGAGGTGGATACGGTTGCCTCTCCGTCATCTTCGACTATCTCAGATACCCCGCTAGGCGGAGTACCAGAGGCAACAGCAGTGTTGATGACTGAACCGGCCTCGATGTCGGCCTGAGTCAGGGTGTAAGGCACCTCGGTGGTCACAGTGTCACCCGGGTTAAGGGTTCCAACCACACCAGAAGACCAGTTAGCAACAGCAGCTGGAGTGACATCGCCACCCAACATCGGGTCACTAATGGTCACACCAGTCAACGTGACATTGCCGGTGTTAGTAGCAACCAACGTGTAGGTGATCTCATCACCAACACCATTGCCATCAACAGCCTCACCAGTCTTCACCAGATCAATACCAGGTGCAGCAGGCGCAGTCGGAACCGTCTCAGGATCATCATCCTCAACCGGATCCGAAGGAATCGGAGTAGTCGGATCCTCAGGATCAAACGTCGGAGGAGGCGTACCCTCA
>JAGQSI010000062.1 GCA_020439605.1 Acidimicrobiales bacterium
GGTGGCGGTGCGTTCTCGGGCAAGGACCCCTCAAAGGTGGACCGTTCAGCTGCCTACGCCGGTCGCTGGGTTGCCAAGAACCTGGTGGCCGCCGGTGCCGCCGATCGCGCCGAGGTACAGGTTGCCTACGCTATTGGTGTGGCCGAGCCTGTATCGCTTCTGGTCGAAACCTTCGGTACCGCCAAGGTTGAAGAGGCCAAGATCGTAGAAGCCGTGAAGCAGGTCTTTGACCTTCGCCCCGGAGCGATCGTGCGTGACCTTGAACTGCGTCGCCCGATCTACCAGAAGACCGCCGCTTATGGTCACTTCGGCCGTAACGACCCGGACTTCACGTGGGAACACACCACCCGCGCTGGAGATCTCAAGAGCGCCCTAGGTCTCTGAGTTCTTCAAGTATCCCTGAACTGAACGAAGGGTGGGCTTCGGCCCACCCTTCGCCGCGTCAAGCCATACGGGTACTGCCAGATATCAAGGCGCTAGATCGTGAGTTCGACTACCTCGTAGCCCCGGGAACCGACATCTCGGTCGGGGACATGGTGCGGGTCCCGTTCAAAGGGAGAATCGTTGCCGGTTGGGTGACCGAGGTTGGAGTCGAACCCGACGAGTCTCTAGATCTCAAGACGATCAAGAAGCTCAGCGGTCGCGGCCCGGACTCTGAGCTACTTGAACTAGCGAGATGGGCCGCGTGGCGCTGGGTCGGACACAGGGCCCACTTCTTGCGGACGGCATCACCTCCAGCGATGGTCACCGGCCCTTTACCCGCCACCCCATCGACCCCATCTGCTTCATCCTCCTCGGCCCTGCCGATGGGCGAGGCGGGTTCTGTCGGGAGCGATATGAACCCATCGCCCCAGCCTCCAGCAGCTATCAGGGTGCCCGACGCCGTTGAGGAGGCGTTGAGTCTTACCAAATGCGTATTGCGGCTCGGACCAGGAACTGATCGGACACCGCTCGCAATGGCAGTTGCCCGTAAGGCAGTCGAGCAGAACGCTCAGGCACTGGTGTTGTGTCCGAGCGCTGGCGAGTCAAGAGCGTTGGGCGCAAGGCTCAGCCAAGCCGGATTTCAGGTGGCGGTACTCGCAGATGATCGCAGTAGCGCTGGAGCGAGGCAGTGGGAGCTTGCCGCAAAGGGTGCGTCAGTTGTAGTCGGGACACGCTCGGCAGCGTGGGCGAGGCTTCCAGAGCTCGCTGAGATCTTGATCCTCGACGAGCACGATGAGGCCTACAAGCAGGAACAGACCCCGTGTTGGCACGCGAGAGACGTGGCCATTGAAAGAGCCCGCCGTGTCGGTGCTAGCTGCATTGCAGTTTCCCCGTGCCCATCTCTGGAAGCCCTCGAGTGGGGTGAACTGGTAACTGAGGACCGTCTCAGCGAACGTAGAAGCTGGAGGGTCGCCGAGATCGTCGATCAACGCCAAGGAGATGTTGCAGGCGGGGCGCTGTTTTCATCTCGAATGGTTCAACTTGCACGAAGTGACCAACGGGTTCTGTGCATCCTCAATCGAAAGGGCAGAGTTCGTGTTCTGGCTTGTCGAGGATGCAACGCCTTGGCTAGGTGCGAATCATGCGATGGTGTGGTCGGCACGCTCGATGCTCCGCCCAATGTTGGCGAGCAAACCGACCAGCCGCTCGACGTAGCGGTCTTCGCCTGTAGAAGGTGCGGTACAAACAGACCGGCCATCTGTTTGGAGTGCGGTGGTACGGGATTCAAGAACCTCGTGCTTGGGGTTGGCAAGGCTCGTGAAGAACTCGAGGTCCTGATAAGAGAGCGAGTTGGCGAGCTAACCGCAAACGATTCAGGCGCAGCGCGTACCCAAGAAGATGCATTGCGATGCCGGGTGGTGATTGGCACAGTGGCGCTGCTCCATCGCGTTACGAAGGCAGACTCTGTGGTCTTCATGGACATGGACCAAGAACTGCTGGCGCCACGTTTTCGAGCCTCAGAACAAGCCATGGCCATGTTGGCGCAGGCATGTCGGCTGGTGGCCAGAGGTGGCCATGAGCAGGGTCGGGTTCTCGTGCAGACCCGTAGCCCGGACCATCCGGTCCTGCTGGCCGCAGCGGCCTGTGATCCCGGCCGAATGATCGAGCCCGAAAGCTCGCTTCGAAAGACCTTGCGTCTCGCGCCCTATGCAGCTCTTGCGCTCATCTCTGGCGAAGCCGCCCCGCTCTACGTTGAGGCTCTGGACAGAGACCGAGGGGTGAAGATCCAAGGTCCCGTCGATGGCCAGTGGAGAGCGGTGGCAGACAATCACCAAGAACTGTGTGACCTGTTGGCTGACGCGCAGCGTCCCCCGGGGCGGTTACGTGTGGAGATTGACCCGCTTCGTATGTGAATGGCGGCTTACGACTTTGGCCAACCCTGTCGGCGCACTTCATAGAGCGCCATTCCCGCAGCTGTGGCAACGTTGAGCGAGCCGATCTTGCCGAGTTGGGGGATGAACGCGAAGGCGTTGAGTGCTTCAAGGGTTGGCTTGGACAGACCTCGGTCCTCGTGGCCAAGCACCAGACATATGTCGCCACTCAGATCCATTTCATGGAGAGCCTTGGCGTTCTCTGCAAGCTCTATGCCGATCACCCGATATCCACTCTTGGTGGCGTTGGCGATGGCCTCCACCGGCGACTCGACATAGTGGAAGTTCAAGAAACGTTCTGAACCGAGTGCGGTCTTCCTGGTGGCACCGAGCTCAGGCGTGGCACTTTGGCCACATACCCAGATCTCATCCACCCGCAAAGCAGCAGCCGTCCTGAGAATGGAACCGACATTGGCGGGAGTGGCAACCGAGTCCAAGATGAGTCCGAGACGACTGTTGGCCAGGCGTCGCCACTCGCGGTGAAGACGCTTGAGTTCGGTACTTCCAAGGTTGCGGGTCACTTCTTCGCCTCTATGTCTAGGAGTCTGTATTGGCCTCGAGTTGCTCGCCTAGTGGTATTCCAACCCTGTTCGTTGAGCCACCTGGCCAGCGAATCTGCGCCGAGATGTTTCTGGACCACTATCGCAGCGGTGCCACTTTCGTTGAGGCGATCCAGCCAAGTTCTGAGCAGTTCGTGCAGGGCCGCCTTGCCAATACGAATTGGAGGGTTGGACCACAGTTGATCCACCTTCACCTCTACCGGGTACTGCTCCGGGCTTATCACCCGAACCATCTCGCCGACGCCGTTGCGTTCGGCATTGGCCCGACACAGATCACGTGAACGCTGGTTCACATCAACGGCCCAGACAGTTGCCCCGGGTTGCGCCCGAAGTGCCATCGATATCGCTATGGGCCCGTATCCGCATCCCAGGTCCACAAGATTGTTGGCGTCTGCAATCTCGGGAGCATCCAGGAGAAGAGCTCTTGTGCCAGCATCGACACGTTCGGGTGAGAACGTCCCACGGTCTGTATTGAGCACAACAACCTTTCCCTCGGGCAGGATCAGCTCAATTTCGCGCACGGAACTCGGCGAGTTCGGAGCCGCGCTGAAATAGTGCTGGGATGCTTTGGCGGGGTCGGACTGATGGGATGGCACTACTGCGACGGTAGCGTGGTGGCCATGTCAGCTCCCTACGAGATCCGTGTCATTGGTGATCCAGTCCTGAAACAGAAGGCTGCGGACGTCACCGATATCGATTCACGTCTGGTGAAACTCGTGGATGACATGGTGGAGACGATGTATGCGGCGCCCGGGCTGGGCCTAGCGGCTCCACAGGTCGGTGTCCAGAAGCGGCTCTTCGTCTGGGATCTTGGCGATGGCGAGGGTCCTCGCTCGATCATCAACCCCGAGATCGTTGAATCGGATGGAGAATGGGTCTACGAAGAGGGTTGCCTATCCGTACCGGGGCTGTCCTGGGACATAGTGCGTCCCAATCACGTTCACGTTGTTGGTCGAGATCTTGATGGTAACGAGATTTCCTTCGAGGCCTCCGAGCTTGAGGGACGCATGTTTCAACACGAGCTAGACCACCTGAACGGGATCTTGTTGGTTGAGCGTCTCGACGAAGATCAGGCAAAGCAAGCCAAGCGTCAGGTACGTGATCTGATGTTGGGATTCGAGGAGCCGGCACCAAAACGCAGACTCTCGGGTCTGTCTCTGCGCTAGCCCCATCGTGACCATCCCATCATCGGGTACGAACCCACCTCTGGCGGTGGCGCCGGCGCACCCGAACAGACTCGTCTACTTCGGAACTCCTCAGATGGCGGTGGCGCCTCTGGTTGCTCTGCACGAAGCCGGATTCGATATTGCGGCGGTAGTGACCAACCCAGATCGCCGTCGCGGTAGAGGAAGCCACGTGGCTCCATCGCCGGTGAAACAAGCAGCGCTAGAGCGTTCCCTCACCGTTGTTCACGATCCGAGCGAGGCGCTCGATTTCGGGGCTGAGCTTGGAGTCGTAGTTGCGTACGGTCAGGTTCTGAAACGTGAGCTGCTCGAGAAGCTGCCGATGGTGAACCTTCACTTCTCGCTGCTGCCACGCTGGCGAGGAGCCGCGCCGGTGCAGCGGGCCATATTGGCCGGAGATTCCAGGACGGGCGTGTGCGTAATGGCTGTAGATGTTGGTCTGGACACTGGTGCGGTCTTCGCCTGTGAAGAGATCCCAATAGACGAAGAGGTCACGGCAGCAGAGTTGTCGGACCAACTTGTGGCTATCGGCTCGGAGATGTTGGTTACTACCTTGAGATCCGGTTTAGCCGAGCCACAAGAGCAGGTTGGAGAGACCACCTACGCAGCCAAACTCTCCAGTGAAGATCTACACATCGACTGGTCCAGTACTGCAGTGGAGATCAACCGTCAGGTCCGCGTTGGTGGTGCTTGGACAACGTTTCGCGGTGGCCGCTTCAAGATTGTGAAGGCTCGGGCTATTGATCCCGTGGAACCTCTCGTAGCGGGCA
Organism: Acidimicrobiales bacterium; assembly: GCA_020439605.1. Lineage (GTDB taxonomy): Bacteria > Actinomycetota > Acidimicrobiia > Acidimicrobiales > Iamiaceae > Aquihabitans. The sequence continues at coordinate 4,869 of JAGQSI010000062.1, forward strand.
AATCCGTCCCTGGAGAACTCGTAGATGGATGCGTGATCACCGGTGAAGGAGCCCTGCAGTTGCTGACCATTCAGCCGGCCGGTAAGGGTCCGATCGATTTCAACGCATGGCGCAATGGGGCCCAGTTGGGCACGGTAGAACGCTTCGGAGAACAAACATGAAGAAGAGCTCAGGTCCCAAAGGTCCAAAAGGTCCCAACAATTCGCGGGGTCGGGACAACTCGAGGAATCGTAAGGATCCTCGGGATCGACAAGGGGCAACGCCGCTACCAGACGCTCGAAAGGTTGCCGTTGAAGCACTGGTACGGGTGGAACGTGACGGCGCATACGCCAACTTGATCTTGCCCAAGATGCTTTCGCGTTCTGGTCTCGGAGAACGTGATCGTGCATTTGCCACACAGCTCGTATATGGGACCATCAGATACCAACGTGGGTGTGACTGGTTCATAGAGCGCTTCGCCATCGGCGAGCTGGAACCTGAGGTCAAGGCCGCGCTTCGGGTAGGCACCTATCAACTCCGCTTCCTGTCGACTCCACCTCACGCAGCGGTCTCAGCAACAGTCGATACGGTTCCGAGACGAGCACGAGGATTGGTCAACGCCGTACTGAGAAAGATCTCAGGTGCAGAGGATTCGTGGCCATCAAAAGCGGTGGAACTCAGCTATCCGGATTGGATCTTCGAGACGCTCACCAATGACCTAGGTGCCCAAGACGCCCTCGCAGCTCTTGAGTCCATGAACTCGCCAGCCTCTGCGGTCGAGCGAGAGGACGGCTACATCCAAGATCGTGCATCTCAGTTCGTGGTTGAGGCGGTGGACGCTGCTGCGGATCACCTTGTGGCTGATCTGTGCTCGGCTCCGGGAGGAAAGGCAACAGCGCTGGCAGGTCTCGCTGCTCACGTGGCTGCCTGCGAGATTCGCCCTGCTCGCGCTGGTCTGGTGGCCGCCAACGTGGAGAGACTCGGCTTGGATGGCTCCAAACTGTCCGTTCTGGTGGCAGACGGTCTGAACCCACCTTATGCCGCCGAATCATTTGATCGGGTGTTGGTGGATGCTCCTTGTTCAGGGCTTGGTTCTCTTCGTCGTCGCCCTGATGCTCGGTGGCGTATTGATGAACAAGCTCCGCAGCGCCTGGCCAAGCTCCAGGTTGCTTTGTTGGACAGGGCCGCAGATCTTGTGGCGCCGGGCGGCTGGCTGATTTATTCCGTATGTACTTTGACCAAAGCCGAGACCACCGGTGTTGCCGAGGAGTTCGAACGAACCCATGGGCAATGGAGCGCACTAGAACCGTTGGCTGAGCCGTGGAAACCATGGGGAAGCGGATCGATCCTCCTGCCTCAGGAGCAGGGGACAGACGCAATGGCTCTGTTCAGGTGGAGACGTCCCGACTCGCAGGAGTCTTGATCATGACCAACACGCCCGCGCACCCCAAGTACGAGGCCAAGGTGATAGTGGTTTCAGATGGTGTAGCCGCAGGAACCAGACAGGACAAGGGTGCACCAGCGCTACAGGCAGCACTGGAAACCGCTGGTCTGTTGGTGGTCGAGACAATCGTTACGCCTGATGGAACGCAAGAGGTCGCTGAGACTCTTCGTGGTGCAACTCAAGACTTCTATGGACTCGTGGTAACTACGGGAGGTACCGGCTTTGGTCCGAGGGACCAGACCCCCGAAGGAACCAAGGCGATCATTGAGCGTGAGGCACCGGGGCTTGCAGAGGCCATGCGCCTCGTGAATCCGTTGGGGAGACTCTCTAGGGGAGTGGCAGGGGTTCGCCGAAACGCTTTGATCCTCAACGTTCCGGGATCGCCCAAAGGTGCAGTGGAATGTCTCGAAGCTGTGATTGATGTAGTGCCACACGCTCTGGAGCTTCTCGCAGGCAAGTCCACTCACTAGGCAGTGGTGGCGCTGATTGGTCTCTGGTGTTGTGGGCAAGGACATGGCTTGCGTACGCTGAAACATAACTAAATCGATCTAATACGCCCCCTCGCGGGGTTGGGTGCAAGTCCCGACCGGCGGTAGAGCCCGCGAACCTGAGCCTCGGCTCAGGCCGATCCGGTGTAACTCCGGAGCCGACGGTAAAAGTCCGCGTCGAGCGCATCATCTGGATTCCCGGTATCGGCGCCGCGCATCCCGTGACTATTGGGAAAACTGTGGACGACACGACGGCTATGCAACGAGCAATCGAGGTGGCTTGGACCGCTCGATTGCGCTCGTCGCCCAATCCTTGGGTTGGTTGCGTGATCGAATGCAGCGACGGTCGCATTGTCGAGGGAGCCACAGAACGCCCCGGTGGTCGCCACGCTGAAATGGTCGCCCTTGATGCGGCTGGAACCGAAGGGGCTAAGGGCTCAACACTTTGGGTGACCTTGGAGCCGTGCTCACATGTTGGCCGAACCGGCGCATGTGCACGCTCGATCATCGATGCCGGAGTGGCTCGGGTCGTGGTGGCGCTGGAGGACCCAGACCCAAAGGTCTCAGGCAAAGGGATTGCCATGTTGGTGGAGGCGGGCATAGAGGTAGTGGTGGGAGAGCAACAAGAAGCAGTTCGAGCCCAGTTGGCTCCGTACCTCAAGCATCGCCAGACCGGCTTGCCGTGGGTTGTGCTCAAGATGGCAAGCACACTTGATGGGCGTAGCGCGGCACCCGATGGTTCAAGTCAGTGGATCACTGGGGGAGCCGCACGTGCGGATGCTCATCAACTACGCGCTGAGAGCGATGCCATCGTGGTTGGTGCAGGAACCATTCGAGCCGATGATCCTTCTCTGACCGTTCGCCACGTCGATGGTCCCGACCCTCTAAGGGTTGTGCTGGGTTCAATACCTGCCAACGCTCGGGTGCAGCCAGCCATCGAGCACCAGGGAGACCTACAGGAACTCCTGGAGATGCTCGGCGAGCGCGGCGTACTTCAAGTTCTCGTGGAGGGTGGCGCTGCGGTGGCCGGAGGATTTCACCGTGAGGGGCTAGTTGATCATTACGTGATCTACATAGCGCCCGCCCTGTTTGGTGGAGATGATGCACGCGCAATGATGACCGGGCATGGCGCCTCCACCATGGAAGATCTTTGGAGGGGCGCCATCACCAAGGTCACCCAACTAGGCGGCGACCTTCGGCTCGACCTGAGTCCGATTGCGCCTTCTCAAGTCACCGGGCCTGTACCCGTGGTTCGTCTCGAAGATGGCGGCCCCGCCACACGTGGCCAAGGAGGCATCTGATGTTTACCGGAATCGTCGAAGAGCTCGGAAGCGTCATCTCACGTGAAGGACCACGGCTACGAATCGGAGCAGTGATGGTTCTGGAAGACGTAGAGATGGGTGCTTCGATCGCCGTCAACGGGACTTGTCTTACCGTGGTTGGCTGGGGGACTGACTACTGGGACGCAGATGTTGTAGATGAAACCTATGCCCGTACCAGTCTCGGCTCATTGAAACCCGGGGATCGGGTGAACCTCGAGCGACCCGTTCGTCTGGCCGATCGCCTCGGCGGGCACCTCGTGCAGGGTCATGTGGATGCAGTGGGCACAATCGTCACCGCTGCGCCAGATCTTCGTATTTCGATGGATTCGAACCTGCTGCGTTACGTGGTTCACAAGGGTTCCATCACCATCGATGGAGTGAGTCTCACCGTTGCGGCCAGACACGAAGACGGTTTCTCGGTGGCGATCATCCCCCACACTCAAGAGGTCACAACCTTGGGTTGCAAAGGTCCTGGAGATCTGGTGAACCTCGAACTTGATGTGATTGCGAAATATGTCGAATCTCTGCTTGGCGGCCATACCCCGGAAGGAAATCCACAATGACCGATACCAGCCCCGCCGATATGCCAGCCAACGCTGGAGGGTTCGAGGTTGGCAACCGTGGGCCACAAGACGATGGCCCGCTCGCCGATATAGCTGAAGCTCTCAAGGCGTTTGCCCAAGGCGAGATCATCGTGGTGGTGGACGACGAGGATCGCGAGAACGAGGGCGATCTCATCATGTCTGCCGAGCATGTGACCCCAGAGAAGATCGCGTTCTTCCTTCAATACACCTCAGGGTTCATTTGTGCGCCCATCACCTCGGAACGGGCTGCGGAGCTTGACCTGCGCCCAATGGTTGAGGCCAACACGGAGTCCATGCGCACGGCGTTTCTGGTGAGCGTTGACTATCGACATGGGACCACCACCGGCATTTCGGC
>JAGQSI010000063.1 GCA_020439605.1 Acidimicrobiales bacterium
ACAGCGCGCTCAGCTTTCCTCCCACCCATTACGCGGACCATTCGCTGGCTCGTGAAGTGAACATTTCACGGGTTGCAACGGCAGACCTTGACTCCAACGGAACATCCGATCTCGTGTCGGCCGTCAACGTCTTTGCCGGAAACTCTACGTGGGCGAAGACCTGGATGGTTGTCCAACTCACGGACGGCTTTGGGGCCATAGACACCGGTGTCGGCTACGAGATAGGTTCTGGGAGAGACGAAAGCATCGGTTTCGATCTGGGCGATGTGGATGGCGACGGTGACATCGACTTTGTGATGACCAGCCGTGGAACTCAAACGCTAAAGACGTTGTTCAACGATGGAACTGGCAAGTTCACCCAGTCGACTTCCACACCAACGACGGTTGTGCTCGATCGCAACCTTGTTCTCGGCGATGTAGACGGTGATGGAATCGTCGATGCGGCAGGGCCAAGCATGCCAGGCGACGTTATCCAGATCTTGTTGGGCAACGGAGACGGGACGTTCCGCCTTGACAGCAGCATCCCCAACACTTACGGATCCAACGTAGTCCTGTTGGACGCAGACGGTGATTCTGACCAAGAGGTACTACTAACTGCGAGTTACTACACCGAACAGATCGCATTGTGGGACAGAGGTGCCGATGGAACCTGGGCTGCGGTTGCCGGGGCCGTGCCAGCGCTGAGTGCAGACGGAGCTTGGGTCGGAGACTTTGACAAAGATGGCGACGAGGATCTCACCCTGTCTCTAGCTAGCTGCAGTGGCTACAGCCAGGCCTGCTTCAGGCCCCTTCGCAACGACGGCGGGGTATTTACCGCGTTGGATGCTGTTCGTGGTCCGATCATGGCGTACTCGGGCTGGGTGCAGTCTCCTTACCTGAGTGATCGGGCTAGCGACGTTGACGGCGACGGAAACCTTGACCTTCTGATACCCAGCCAGTCCGGTGGGATTCATGTCCTACATGGTGACGGCTCTGGGAGCTTTAACGACAGGCGGACCTATGCTGGCGCTGCTGGATGGGATCTAACCTTTGATGAAGGTTGGGACACCGTGCTGCCTGACAGTGGCTGGTTCCCAAGAAACTACGGGAACGTGCATTCAGTTTCGTCGGCAGTATCGGCTGATTTTACTGGCGATGGAATCCCAGATCTTGTGGTTGCTGGACGGAGTCCCTTTGGATACGGACGTTTGGTCAGTGCCCCGGGGCAGTTAGCCCTCCTCGAGGGCGAAGGCAATCGCGAGTACGAGGCGGCCCAAGGTCGGACTCCAACAGTTCGCAAATGGACCGCTCAGAGCGGCTATCCACTGACAAAGCTGGTTGATTGGAACAACGACGGCCATAAGGACTTCATGGCGCTGGTCCCGAGTGGGTCTGGTTTCCCCAAACCAGCAGCGGTGGTGGCACTTGGCGTGCAAGGCGGTTTTGGTCCCGAAATAGCTGTCGGAGAGTTGGATCCTCAGTGCGTCGTCGGCACCTATTCAGGTGTGTTTGAGGTGCAGGACCTAAACGGCGATGGCGCCCTCGATGTTGTCTGCGGCGACTCGGACCTGTTTGTCCATATAAACGATGGTGCGGGTCAGCTTTCTGTAGCGCAGAAGGTTGGTCCAACGTCTGACTCGCCATATGTAGGCCTGTACATGTTGAAGGCCACGGATCTCGATGGCGACGGTGACCTAGACATCTTGTTTGGCGTCACCAGGGGCTCAGGAATCGACTTCTCCTGGGCACAAAATCGAACCGGAATTGTTGATGATCCGGTCGAAACAGTTGAGGGATTTGCTGCACCAGCGGTATTGACCTCTGCTGACGACCCAGCAGAATCGGTCTATTTCTCCAGTCCGATTCAGTCGCAGGTGGGGGACATAAACAGTGATGGTCTTGACGACATCGTGTTTGCTACCCGGCTGAAGGTTGCGCCCAGCACGTCAAACATCGTCAAGCTCGAAAACAACGGTGCACAACCCGATGGAACGGTTACGTTCACTCGCAAGACCCAAATTCTACCGACCGATGGACGTTCCACGCCGATAGAGCTCATGGACCTAAATGGCGACGGTGACTTAGACCTGATCTCCAGTGCCCTCAAGAGTTCAGATAACTACGGAACATATCTGAGGGAGATGCGCACATGGCTAGGGGATGGGACGGGTGAGTTCGTTGAGTCGCAGGTATTCACCACTGGCCCCGGTCAACCGGATCACGTCATAGCGGACTTGAACGGTGACGGCTTTGGCGACCTTGTCGAACCGTCCACGTTCCGTGGTGTTGTGATGAGGCCGGGCAAAGCAGATGGAACGTTCGGCCATCCAGTGTTCTTCGGTCATCAAGGTTCAGCCTCATCATGGGTGGAGACCGTAGATATCGATTTCGATGGAGACCTCGACGTCATTTCTAGAAGTCGCGGTACAGCAGGTGATGGAACCGTTTTTGGTAACGACCTAGTGACACTTATCAACAAAGGCGGGGGTGGAGAGCCGGAGATTGATCCAGCAGATCTCGCTGTTGGGGCTGTCGAATGGGATCCTTCTGTTGGGGAGCCCAGTGACCCACTAACAACCCACACCCCGGGCAAGGTTCGAGTTCGGGTCACCAACACCGGAGATGCCCCGATTACAAAGCCATGGACCGACACGGTATGGCTCTCCGATGACGACGAAGTAAGTATCGACGACACCTTGCTCACCAAGATCGAACGCACGTCGCGGTTGAATGCAGGTGCGACTCTCGACGAGTGGCATGACGTAACGGTGATGCCACACCGCAAGGGTGATCAGTACCTGATAGTGCGAAGCGATACCCGAAATGTCATCTCTGAGCAGAACGAGGATGACAACCTGGCCGTAGCTACGCCGCTGAACTTCAATCCTCCAGAGTTGGCGATCCCAACAGCTGAAACACCGAGCACCGGCACCTATACATCCACCGGTCAACCAGTGATCGTCCATATCCCGGCATCAACAATTCCGCTGCGTCTGAGTGCTGAAGGTTCCGCTACCTCGGTGCGGGTCCGTGAGCATCGGGTCCCGACCGCAACGGTCGCGGATGACTCCATGTTGGGTACTGGGTCACTGTCGCTTCTGCCCGGTGGGGGCAGGTACGTACTAGTGGATCTGCCATCTGGATCTACCGTGAGCCTGACTCTTTCAGCCTTGCCCTTTGGTATTGGCTCAGTGTCTCCGGTGGTCGCCTCCAATAAGGGGACTTCAAGCTTTGCCCTTACTGGAGTTGGGCTTGGCCGAGCCACTGTCGTGACTGCGATAGCTCCGAATGGTGCACGCATTGTGGCCGAAGGGCTAACCCCCAATAGTGATGGCACTTTGGCCATAACTGTGAACCTTGAAGGGCGTGCGCTCGGGTTGTATTCCCTTGAGGTCAGCGATGGCTCCGCGATCTCGACAATGCCCAAGGCGTTCCGGGTACTTGAAGGATCCACAAGTACGGTTCGCACATCATTGTTCGTTCCCGGCCGCGCCCGAGTGAACGGTACGGGCACAGTGCTGATCACGTTCTCCAACGATGGGCTCAGCGACGCCGTCGCGCCCATCTATCGGGTTAGGTCCAGGGGCGCTTCACCGTTGGCGCCAAGTCCGTATGCGGTGGGCGACTTCACCGTGGCTGCATCAATTCCAGGTGCACCTATCGGTGTTATTCCCCCGGGTGCTGTTGGACGCATTGAGGTGCCGTTCCAGCTAGGCGGAGGCAAGAACGGAATAGATCCTGCGATCCCGACACCGCGTGGCGTGTCGTACATGTTCCTTCTGGAGGAGTATGGCGCTGGCTCAATCGCTCCATATGACGCTGCATCTGACTTCGGCACCGAGCTAGGTGACGTGCCAGCGGGTGACAGGGCAGCAGTGGTGTCAGCGTTGAAGACTCGTTTCGGGACCAACGGAGACTCGTTCCTGCGTGGAATCCACGCTATGCGTCGCTCGATGGCAGCACGGGGCAACTACACCTATGACCTCGAGTCGCCTCGCAAAGCTGCGTTCATGCAGGCGGTGGCCAACCTGCCAGGGGCTTCTGTAGCCGGAGTCGTCAAAGATTCGAGCGGCAAAGTGTTGGCGAATCGCTCGGTCTGGGCGCGTTTCGGCGATGGCGAAGTAACCACTGTCCACACCGACGATGCTGGGCGTTACGCCATTAGAGACATTGCCGATGGCACCCACGTTGAGTTGTTCGTGGCCGGCTATGGGCCTTCCTCGTTGGCGCAAACCACCACCCCCAATGAGACCCTTAATATTCAGGCTCCATCATGGGCTCCTCTGATCGGAACTGTGAGCTACCCAGACGGAAGAGCAGGTGGCGGACTGACCGTGAGCGTTACGCCAGCTGGTGCCAGCGAGCCCACCACAGTTGCGACACTCGCTGATGGCACATACCGCTTCGATGGCCTCGCACCCGGGGCATACCTATTGAGCGTCGATGCAGACGGGGTCAGGGCAGCAACTGCTGCGGTGACAATCTCATCAGAGCGGGTAGTGGCAGATCTCTCCTTGTTGCCTGCGGGGACAGTGACCGGACGTGTTGTGCGAGGCTCCACCCCTGTCGCTGGTGCGCAGGTGAACCTAGTGAATGTGAGTTCTCAGGTCTCGGTTGGTGCTGTGTCTGGAGCAGATGGAAAGTTCACCATTGAAAATGCAGAGCCAGGTGAGTCAGTCCTTGGAGTGAACGCAGCTGAGCACATAGTGACCACGACCACGCTCGAAATCGCTGAAGGATCAACCAACCTTGGTGACCTGACAATCGAATCGGGCGAGACAGTTTCGGGAGTGGTTAGGGACACAGGAGGTTCCCCGCTCTCTGAGGTGAGCGTCAGCGATGAGGACGGCCGATCCGTGACCACCGGAGCCGACGGCAGTTACATGCTGAAAGGTCTAAGAGCCGGGTCAGTGGTTGTCTCTGCTGAAGCGGAGGGGCGCCTAGGCGTTCTGACAACCCTGGACACTGGAACCACTGATCAACTTGACATAGTGATGTCAGCGGTGGCGGTGGCAAATGTGTCTGTTACGACCAACTCTGCGCCGGCAGTAGATGAGGTGGTCACTCTGACGCCTCAAGGAGGGGGAGCAGAGGTATCGTCACCCACCGATGAGGGCGGCTTGGCATCCTTGTCAGTTGCACCCGGAGACTACGTGCTCAGCGTGCTGGGTAGTACCCGCAACATCTCGTTACCTCAAGGCACCACTGACATTGTCGTAAGTCTGGGTACCTCCACGATCAAAGGAACCCTCCCAGACACCGTTACCGACGAGGGGACAGCACCCTCGTCTGCGGTTTCGATATGGCTGAGATCAAATGACAAGTGGCGCAGCGTTGGTACGGACACAGATGGAGCTTTTGCTGTCGCTGGAGAAGCTGGCACAGACGCAGAGCTGTGGATATTTGACCCGTACCTAGGGATCATCAAGAAGACCGTTACATTCCCCGCTCCTGGTACAGAAGAAGCGATCGGTGAACTGCAGGCGTCTGGCAACACACTTACCATCGATTTGCCCTGGATGGACCCACAAGCGGCTCCATTCATACGTGTTGAGCCTGCAGGGGGCGACCAAAGCGGACCATCGGCGCTCCTGTTTCCTGTTGCATTCGGGCCTTCTGCTCCTAGCGATGCTGTGACAGTGGGTCACGACACGTCGATGGAACTGCGACACGTCCCGGATGGCGACTATCGGGTGATCGCAGTTCGCCCAGGCGCTGGAGGGCTATATGAAGATGCGATTGCCGAACTAACGGTCTCTGGAACTGATGTCTCAATAACACCTGTGTTCCCTGTGTTCGCCACTGCATCTGGAGTTGAGAGCGCTTCTGGGCAACCGCTTGATGGTGCTTACGTCTCGTTGCGCTCCGCAGAGGGGACTCTCCCAGTACGTAACTATGAAGCGTTCACGGAGACAGATGGATCTTGGTCCCTGAACGTCGCACAGGGGACCTACTCGGTGAGCGTGAGAGACCTTGTGACAGGAACTACATCGGTTCGACAGGAGAGTTTTGGCTCAGCGCCAGGTCCCGCTCCTAGGCCACCTGCGGCAAAGCTAGGTAAAGGCACACCCTCGCGGGTATCAACGAGCCAGACGAGCAGTTTGGCGCTGCCTTCAGGCGTAGTAACCAATGAAACACCTCCAAATCAGGCCGCGATCACCGAGGTATTCACTAAGAAGTATCTACAAGATCCTCTGGGGCCACTTGATCCTGAAGTGCAAATGGCCCTCGATAAGCCTTATCCGAAGCAGCCGGCTGACCCTTGTCTGGTCCTTGATACCTCTGCCCTAATTAGGGCAAAGGCCGCAGCTGGCAAAGCAAAAGAGACCCATGACTTGCTCAATGAAGTCATTGAGGAGATGCGCCGTCAGATAAAGGTTGCAATCGGCCTTGCGGTGGCTCGTGGAATTATCATCGTCAATGAGGTTCTAAACCTGGTGAATGCCGGTAAGGCGGCATTCAGTAAGGGCCTGAGCAGCGCTGAAATGGTCAGTAGGGACTTTACTGCGGCGGTATATGGTGGCAAGAAGACCGGGAACCCCTGGAAGTACACCCCTGAGGAATGGGCCAAGCTAAACGCCATTTACGAACAGGGATTTGATGCGTCTGTCTTCCTGAAAGACATGATGGACAACACCTGGAAGATCTACGAGAATACCAAAAAGGCTATAACGAGCGCTGAAATTCCGAAGATCTGGGACTGGGTCAAAGCTATTATTGAGTCGTCAAAGATGGCAGGTGAGGTGGCGAGAACGCTCGAGAAATATGCTGACAATCCTGCGCTTGCACAGTTCAACAAGGTGATGGGCTTCGTAGGTCCGGTAATCGCCATAATCGATCAACTCAACGAGAGCATTAACGATTACGAAACGACTATGACCCTCCTCGAAAGCCTTCGAAAGGGAGCAGAGGGAAATCGCGATGCGCTCGAGCACGAGACCAAGATAGCCAAAGAGGCTTGGCATGATTTCTTGAGGGAAGGATTCAAGGTTGAACAACTAGAGGATTGCCCGCCACCTGAGGATCCTCCGAAGGATCCACCTCCAGGACCTCGTGGACCCTACGGTCCCGGAAGTGGACGTACCTGGAACGCATCGGACCCGAACGAGATAACTGGCCCGTATGGTGTTGGAGAGGATCGTTGGGTACAAAGCGATGCCCTGTTGGCCTATGAGGTGAACTTCGAAAACCTTGGCCCCGGTACGGCCAATCCACCTCCTGGGGTGCCTTTGGCAACAGCACCGGCGTCGAGAATTGATGTCCGTTTGCCGATCCCTGCCGGTACTGATCTTGATTCGGTCGAGCTCGGCAATTTCGGGTTCGGAGTTGGTGAAGGTGCAGTTGAGTTCGCGCCACCTACTGGTTCTCAGGGCTATGAGGAGTCACGTGAGTTCGTTGTCTCCGTACCGTCCGAGGAGGACCCCGAAGTTGACGTCGAGCTGCATCTTTTGCTCAAAGCCAGTGCCGTTGTTGACCGCGACAAGCGTGAGGTTCGCTGGTTGATTGAACTTGTGGACCCAGAAACTGGGCTGGTTCATCCAGACCCACTCGCTGGCTTCCTGCCTCCAGAACCGAAGGAGAACCCAGGAGCTGGTGGTGGATTTGCGCTTCTGTCCTTCAAGGCCGGAGACGTAGCGAACGGCACGACTATGGCAGCACAGGCAAGCATCGTGTTCGACCAGAACGAGGTCATAAAGACCAACACTTGGTCCAACCGTCTAGATCACGTAGCACCCAAGACCACGGTGACAGGATCCAACCTTCGTATTGGCAACGCGGGCTCGGCCAAGGTGAATATCAACGTCACAGACCAAGGTTCGGGTCCAGGATTGGTTGACATCTGGCGATCGGTAGATGGTGGGCCACTTACCCTCTGGAAGTACCGGACCAAGCCAGGCGTTCATTCACTTGAAGGTGAAGTCGGCCAAAAGATCGGAATCGCCGCAAGGGCCTCCGATCTCGTCTACAACATCGAGGGCCAACCAACCGCTGTCCAATACACAGCTACGCTCACGTCGGATAACCCCGGGCCAACAGATCCAACCGACCCCACTGATCCAACCGACCCGACTGATCCGACCAAGCCGGTTGACCCAACCAAGCCCACGACGCCCAACCCTTCTCCGTCGCTCAACCCACCAGGAACACTCCCATCCACCGATGAGAGAGGTGTCGGCCAGGGCAGTCTCGTACGAACAGGTTCGGATTCACCGATGAATCTGGCATTGCTTGGCCTGTTGTTGATACTGCTAGGTGCCGCTATGCGTAGAAGGTTCCGTCTGCTGCCGGCAAGGGTGAGACAAAGCGAGGTGAGCTAGGTCCAGCTCGGCTATGCGCGCTTCTGGATCACCTGATGAGCCCTCTCGCATAGCATCCCGGTGATGGGCGACAAGCCTGACCTCTACCTTCGGTTGCTCGGCCCCGTGGCCCTGCTCGAACCAGACGCGTCGGTAGTTGAGTTCAGTGCGATCCAGTCAAAGCTCTTGAGCAGGCTTGCAATCTCTGCTCCTCAACCTGTTGGTCTAGATGCACTGGTGGAAGCGGTGTGGGGAACAAACCCACCGGCCTCGGCTCGCCAATCCATCCAGAATCAGATCAGTCGTATCAGAACGAGAACCGACCACGATGTGATTGCCACCCAAGGTGGCGGTTACGTGCTTGGTGTGAGCACTGACGTGATCTTGATGCATGGAGCGTCGCTTGAGGCAGAGCGATTGCTCCACACTGGAGATGCCGAGGGTGCGTTTGCTGCTGCGGATACGGCACTTGGACTGTGGCACGGGGAACCTGCAGCAGACATCGAATCGATGAACGGCCTAGTGGCGTTCAGATACAGCGTCCACGCATCTCGAGAACTTATCGAGATCCTCAGACTTGAAG
>JAGQSI010000064.1 GCA_020439605.1 Acidimicrobiales bacterium
GATCAGCCGAGCTTGGTGAGGGCCTTCTTCAGGCCACGCATGGCTTGGTTGATGCGTTGTTCGTTCTCGATTAGAGCGAAGCGAACATGGCCATCTCCACCTGGCCCAAAGCCGACGCCGGGCGAAGTTGCTACCTGGGCTTCCTGCACGAGAAAAGATGCGAACTCCACCGATCCCATCTCCTTGTACGGCTCGGGGATGGGTGCCCAAGCAAACATGGTTCCCTTGGGTGGCTCGATCTCCCAACCAATTCGATTCAAGCCATCACAAAGGGCGTCACGGCGGGCCTGATAGATCGGCTGAACCTCACGGGGATGGTCCTGGTCCTCGTTCAGTGTCACCGTTGCGGCGATCTGGATGGGCTGGAATGTCCCATAGTCCAGGTAGCTCTTCAGTTTGGCCAGTGCCTGCACCACCTCGCTGTTGCCAACGAGATATGCCACACGCCAGCCCGCCATTGAGAAGGACTTGGTCATGGAGTAAAGCTCAACGGCACATTCCTTGGCGCCTTCGGCCTGAAGGATCGAGGGTGGCTCGTATCCATCGAATCCGAGCTCCGCATAAGCGTTGTCATGGACGATTAGAACGTTTTTCTCGCGGGCGAAGTCCACGACCCGCTGGAAGAAGTCAAGATCCACACATGCGGTAGTTGGATTGTGCGGGAACGACAGCACGATGACACGAGGTTTTGGCCACGAATATTCGTAGGCCTCCTGGATGTTCTCGAAGAAGTCCGTGTCCGTGGACATGGGGATCTCACGAACATCTGCACCAGCAAACAGTGGACCCCAGATATGAATCGGATAGCTCGGTGAAGGCACCAGAGCTGCATCACCGGGCTGTAACAGCACCCACATCAGGTGACTGAAACCTTCCTTCGCTCCGATGGTCGAAATGATTTCACGGTCCGGGTCCAAAGCCACACCAAAGCGCCTCAGATACAGATCCGCCACTGCCTCACGCAGCTTGGGAATACCACGGCTCGATGAATAGCGATGATTGCGCGAGTTGTGTGCCGCCTCAGCGAGCTTCTCAACCGCTACCTGCGGTGATGGCAGGTCCGGGTTTCCAAAGCCGAGGTCCACCACATCGATACCGCTACGGCGTGCCTCAATCTTCAACCCGTCGATAATCGTGAAGACGTAAGGCGGTAGATTCGTGATCCGACGGAACTCCATTCATGCGACGTTAGTTGCCTCACAACGCTGCGACCTGAACGGCTTCTGAACTGCGTGGTCCGCCTGTCATGCTGTAGGTATGAGCGACGCCGCACCCTATGTGCCAGTGGTGGTTGAAATCCCCCGTGGCAGCCGCAACAAATACGAGATAGATCACGAAACCGGTGAGGTCTGGCTGGACCGTAGGTTGTTCTCCGCAACCGTGTATCCGGCGGACTACGGCTATGTGGACCACACCCTCGGCGGCGACGGAGACCCGCTAGATGCCCTTGTCATTCTTGAGGAACCAACTTTTCCGGGATGTCGAATCCGTGCTCGGCCAGTCGGAGTCTTTTGGATGGAGGACGACGCCGGCCCGGATGCCAAGATCATCTGTGTCCCCCACGGCGACACCCGCTGGGACCACGTTCAAGACATCGATCAACTCCCCGATCACCTGACCGACGAGATCGAGCACTTCTTCGAGGTCTACAAGCAGTTGGAGCCGGGCAAGTTCTCCAATGTCAAGGGCTTCCAGGGTCGCCTCGAAGCAGAACGAGAGATCGAGGAATCACAAGAACGCGCCAAGGGCACATCCTTCGCCTGACCCCATCGGGCTGGAGATCTGTCAGGAAACGGGGATCCTCTGAACCGGAGGGTCCCCGTCTGGGTCTTGTGTATCCGAGACGTGGGGCTTGCGGCCGATGAGCCCAAGTGATCCCAACGCGTCCACCACGCCGGCTGCAGCCTTGGGGTCTTCCACGAGTTCCTCTGCCACGTCTAGTAGCGCCCTAGACGCTGCAATCACCTCACGTGCAGCGCGTTGGAGATGTTCTAGCCCTGCTTGAACTCGGGGATCATCTGCCGAAAGTCCGCGCCCGGATGATTCCGCGCCTGTCATCGTTTCGCACCACTGCGAGCTTTGGCACCTTTGGCGTCCGAGTCTGGTGACTCGGACGTTGCTGCAGGCTCACCAGCAAAGGAGACTCGCAGAACTCCATCACGCAAAGAGGCCGCACTCACGTTTCTTCGTCGAAGCGAGTCCGGCAACATGATCGCTCGACGGTATGGTCCAACGCGAACAAGCAGTTCTTCGTCGCGTCTACCAATCTCGAGGTCATCACGCTCGGCGAATGGAAGTTCCACATGCAGTTCCGTGGTGGCGCCACGCTTATGGATCGAAAGCGGCTCACCGGAGTGCAACACATCAGCAGGACTAGTTGTCCCGTAGAGACGTTCGGCAAAACCTCGTAGCGCATCTATACCGACCAGTTCGTCTGGGGCCATCTGCGCCTTGAGGATCGGCAGCGGAGCAAAGCCCTCCTCAATGCTTTGAAGGTGCTCGGCGTGCAGTGCCTTCCATCTGTCGAACCACGGATCCTTGATCTCCTCTGGCAACAATCGGTTGGCCACAACCGCATCCACCCTGTAGCCGAATAGGGACAGGTAGGTGTGGGTTCGTCGGGCTTCTGCAACCACTAGGCGTTCCGGATTCACCACGAGCCGCACACTCGTTAGCTCAGTATCGGTGAGAAGCTCACGCACGCCGTCAAGGCGATCGTAGAAGCGGCTCGCAGACCCGAATACTTCATCGCCGGGAACCGGCAGACCTGCTAGACGCCCAAGAATCGGTGACACGACCTTGTTGACCTTGCGGCTCATTGGGAACACGCGGTCCATGTACCAACGCATGATTTCAGGGAGGCTGAGCAGACGCAGGGTCTCCGCAGTTGGAGCGCAGTCCACTACCACCACATCCCACTGACCCGAGTCCGCACAGTCCTTGATATCTGCAAGCGCGAAGATCTCGTCGAGCCCCGGCACCACGGCAAGTTCCTCGGCCTCGATGGCCGCAACCCCGGCCCATTCGAACACTTCGAGCAGCCAGCTTCTGATCTCGTCCCAATGGTCTTCCATGCGTAGCTGCGCATCGAGTTGTTGACCCCAAAGGTTTGTGACCAGTTCGGTTGGACGGTCACCAAGTTCTGCCGCAAATGCGTCTCCGAGAGAATGCGCCGGATCCGTACTCAAAACAATGGTTCTGAGCCCTGCCTCGGCACAGCGCAGCGCAGTGGCGGCGGCTGTGGTGGTTTTGCCGACCCCGCCTTTACCAGTGAACAGCAGGACCCGCACTAGGCGGCCGCCTTCTCCGCGACCGCTTTCAAACCGTCGAGTGCGGCATGCATGATCCGCACCTGGCTGCGGCGCTTCACAAAGCCCGGGAGAGGAACAATCAACTCCACCTCAAGCTCATAGGTGACCTCGGTCCCCTCGGGCACTTCGGCGAGCACGTAACGACCATCGAGCTTCCGTGTGATGTCGCCTACCGACAACGCCCAGGCCAACACGTTGGGATCCGAGTAGTCATAGGTCAAGGTGTAATGGGTGGAACGTCCCATTCCAGCCGCCCTGAACCTGACCTCGGTTCCACGACCTTGACTGTCTGTTGAGATGACCTCTACGTCTTTGAGGTCTGGCGCCCAACTCGGATAGCTAGGAAAATCGAGCAGGACCTCCATCACAACCTCTACCGGGGCTGCGATGGTCATTTGTTGTGTGGCTCGGTCTGACATTTTTCAGGCTGCTCCAGCGGTGCACTGCCGATCTACCCGGTCGGGAGATCCAAACAGCAGGCTACCCTCCAGAACCCGATTGACGAGACGCAAACGTGCCATGGCGTGACGCCCACCACGTCACGAGCCCTATGCCCCATACCGGAGCCATCACTCCGAACGGTGGACGACTTACGGCTATTGCAGCTACGGCAATGGCGATCTGGGCATACCAACAGCCCATGAACCACCGCCGGGCCTGCGCCGGAGCAGACCCTGTCAGATAGAACAAGCCGGCAAGATCGAGCTCTTCGTAGCGACTACGACCAGCGGCACGAACAAACCCGATCGTCCACGCCACTGAGCCCCCGACAAACAGGGTGGCGGCCACAATCAGCCCAGCTATGACCACAGCATCTGAGCTACTAAACGCAAGCGCGACAGAAACCAATAGCAGCGCAGCGGTGCCTACCAGGTCCGCTATCAGCAGCGCACGGCCTTCGATCTGCGGGAGTTGAAGGTTCATAGCTTTGCCATGGTGTCTTGAAGGGCGCTGCGAAGGCGCCGAGCCAGTAGGTCATAGGAGAATTCGGCCTCGGCGCGTTGGCGTGCCTGTGAACCCATTTGGATACGCAACTGTTCATCCACGAGTAGGCGTCGGATCGCATCTGCTGTCTGGGACACCGACGACGGATCCTGAACTATCAAGCCGCTCACCTCATCTTCCACAGCTTCGTGAGCGCCACCAGATCGACCCGCAATTTGGGGCACCGCGCACGCTGCGGCTTCAAGAAACACGATGCCGAAGCCTTCTTGTTCGAGTCCCATCCACCGGTTTCGACATCCCATCGAGAAGATGTCTGCAGCCCCGTAGAACGCCGGAAGCTCCTCATCTGAGACCCGTCCAACCAACCTGACCGGTGCGCCAAGTTCTCGGATCAGACGCTCGAGACGATCGCTGTCTCGGCCCTTGCCACCGATCAGGACCTCAAGTTCAGGGTGGATCGGGCCAAGACGAGCAGCCGCCTTGATCAACACGTCCATTCCCTTTCGTGGAACAAGCCTGCTGACCGAACACACAAGCACGGACTCAGGGGACACTCCCCAGCGTTGTCGGGTCTGTGTCTTCTCCTCGGCGCTGAGCGGCACGAACCGGCTCGTATCCACACCTGGTGGAACATTCACCACGGGAAGGCCATGGCCCACAGCGCGCTCGCCTTCTGCGGCTGGATAGCCGCCGGCTGCAATGACGATCTTTGCCTTGTCCAGAACTCGTGCCAACGCCTGACGAGCACCCGGAACCCGACCCGGGATCGTGACCTCGGCCCCATGAAGAATGACGCCATAGGGAATCGATAGCGATGGTCCGAGATGACCCACTGGTAGCGCCGGGTCCAACACGACAAGGTCTGCGCCGACGTCTTTCGCTACGGCTTCTATCTCACGGGCCAATGACCGGATCGGTGCCATAACCGGTTGAGTGATTCTGCGAATCTCGATTGGGGCAGCTTCATCAAAGCGGCGGTCCCCCTCGTAGGGGGTGGTCAACACGGCTGCCTCCTCAGCGGGGAGGCGCTGCCACAGTTCCCACAGATATGACTGGATCCCACCGATCTTCGGCGGGAAATCGTTGGTCACCAACAGATGCTTCAACGCTCCTCCCGCTTGGGTGGCACCTCGGCGGACATCTCTTCTTGCACCATTGGATCTTGGTCGTTCTCTACGGCCATCAGTAGATCGTCGCATCCCAGCCGCCTTGCGGACCACACGGCGCTCGATCGGATCACAGCGTCGTCAGATCTCAACGCTTCCCGCAGAGCGGCGCGGACTTGGTTGTCCGAGCCTGATCCAGTGTTGCCGAGCACGATGATTGCATTACGACGCAGATAGCGGGCTTGACGTTTTGGTATGTACCAACGGCCGTGGCGCTCCAGAAGTTCTTCGTCGGTACCAGCGAGCATCTCAAGCAGCTGCACCCAGGAACGCTTGGGGTCTCCGAGCGGCACCGGTTGACCACTACCTCCGGGCGCTGAGCGACGCAGCTCTAGACGGTTGGGGGGACAGACGTCCTGGCATTCATCACATCCATAGATGCGGTCTCCGAGAGCCACCCGCTGATCCATGGGGAATGAGCCCTCGCTCTGGAGTGACCAGGACAAACATCTGCGAGCGTCTATGACTCCAGGAGCAACAATGGCGTTGGTGGGGCAGGCAGGGATGCAACGTTCACAGGCGCCGCAGCCGTCGCCAACGGGCTCTTTGCGTGGGGCGTCTTCTAGGTCTGCATCGGTAAGAACAGTCCCGAGCACAAACCAGCTTCCCTGCCCCGCCAACAACAAGTTCGAGTTCTTGCCGAACCAGCCGAGACCACTTCGATGAGCAACTGCTCGATCCACGAGGTGGTTCTGATCTGACACCACACAAGCCCTGTGACCATCTTCCTCTAGCGCAGAACAGAGCGCGTTCAGCCCGGCCATGAGACGCTCATGATCGTTTGCCCATACATATCTGGCGACTCGGCCTACTGGACCATCTGGTGCTGGCGGCGGGTCTCGGTGATAGCTGGCGGCTCCAGAGATCAAGGTCCGGACACCGGGCAACGTTCTCGATGGGTCCGTTGAGCGGGCCGGATTGCGATAGGTGAACTGCATTGAACCGGCAAGGCCCTGCCCCGCTCGGTCCGTAAGAACTTCCTCCACGTCTTTGAAGGGCTCCGCGCTGGTGGCGGCCATTACATCGAGCCCGGCTTCCAAACCCAGTCTCTCGAGCTCAATCCATGGTCTCGCCACCCCACCATCGTCGCGCATGACCTATGCACTACCCCGAACGGTGACCTCACGAGGTGCCTCACCAATACCCGTGACTATTGCGTCCTACCCCGAGTACACATGTCTCAACGGCGGGGTCAGTCCTCCGGCTGCAAGCAGACGAACTGCTCTTGCCTCAGCAATGTCCACCACCACTGGGCCGACCTCGTAGCCAAGAATGCAAGGAACGAGGCAATCTCTACACGCGGCGGAGTTCTGCAAGGCACATTCGTCACAGTCGATCCGAAGAACTGAGTCTGTATTGGAAAAGTCGCTGGGCTTGCGGTTACTACAGCGTCTGTCTGAGTTGTAAGTCACTGCTACTCCTAGGCGGTGGACAGATGCACATCATCCACAAGGGGTGTGACAATTTGGCGCTCAGCGAGAAGCAGCCTCGAAGAATGCCTCGACACTGAGCACTCCAGCCCCATACGAACGAGCATGAGCAATGACCTCATTGTCAGAGGAGATCACCACGATTGGCTGACTGGGTGACGATGCCTCGATCAGTGAGCCAATCACCTCATCGGCAGTTTGGCCCTGATCGGAGTACTGGACCCGGATCTTGCGACTAAGGGTTGGGGACACCACCGAATGATCGCCATCAAAAACCACCGTCACTGTTGTGCGGTAACGGTCACTGAGATCTTCGAAGGTCTTCACCACGCGCTCTCGCTCCTCTGTGAGGCTCAGAGCGCTCCAGCGCCGTCTTGCAACGTTGTAGCCGTCTACCAACACGAGATTGGCGGCATCGCTGAGCCAGAACCTGTTTGCTTCAACGGTGCCGTCGAATGATCCAGGAGCAAGCCTTGGCAAACGTCGACGTGGCCTCTTGCTGCGAGTCGAGCGAGGTGACAGAACGGGATTCGACTCCGGTTCTTGATCGCTGCGACCTTGGCCTGACGCGAAGGCACCGAGGCGCTCAGCCAGTTCACGGGCAAGGCGAGATACGGCTTCAATCTCCTTGGCCTGTTCCAGTGCCAGCTTCATGTCGGACTCGTATGAGGAAGTGTCAACGTTTGGTGAAGACCCACCGCGTTGGCGTTCCTCAAGCAGTTCCTCCTCCGCTGCTAGCGCGGCTGCCTTGACCGATTTGAGCCTATGACGAGCCTCGGCCAGTTCCTTCTCAAGATCTTTGGCATGGCGCATCGCATCTGAACGAAGAACCTCAAGTTGCTCTGCCTCGGCGGACTTAACCCTGAGCAACTCCTCGCTGGCAGACAACTCAGTTCTGAGTTGCTTTGATTCGAGCCGCAGAGCCTTTATCTCTTTGTCAAGATCACGATTCTTGGCTTTGGCGTCAGCAACAGCTTCCTTGACGGCCTTGACGATTTCTCGTTTGGACGCCGGCTTGTCTCCTCCAGAAGTGGAGCCGAGCACCTCCGGACTCTTGGAACCGCCGGTTCCCTCCCAGAACGAAGGGTCATCCAACCACCCTTTGGGTCGGGTCAGCCAAAGAAAATCGGCGCGACCAATCTTGGCCTCGTCCGCGCCATCGCCAACTCGTTGGCGAAACCCTGGATCGTTCTCGATGACCCGGGCAATCGTCACATAGGAGGCATGGGTGAGCTTTTGATGGGTCAGCAGTGGGCGAAGCGCATTGGGCGCCTTAACCGGTGGATCTTCGAGTTCGCCCTGGGCGGCAACACTCAGAGCAAGCCTCAAGGCCTCTTTGAATCGCTTGCCATCGGTGCCCGGGTTCTCCGGAAACCGTTCGGAGTCAGGAGGTTGGCTCGGTGGCGACATCGAACACCTCGACGCGCCCGGCTGGCCCGCACCAGCGACATTCGACCAACTCCACCGTCTCATCGAGCACCGTCTCGTCCTCGACCGACAAGTCTCCGCCCACACTGAAATGGTGATAGGCGCGGGTGCGACGGCTGGTAGTTACATCGAATCTGGTCAAGTTGCCACATGAGGTGCAGCGATAGCGGGTAGGGGCGCTCACGGAGTCAATACTAACCAACAACCCAACTGAAACACTTGTTCGCCGTACATTCGTTCGCTAACGTGGGGTGGATGCAGCGGAGTTTTGATGATCTCGGCACTCCCCTGGCCGAGGTCACATTCTGTGTTGTGGACCTAGAGACCACTGGCGGCACCGCTCAAGACGGCGGCATCACAGAGATCGGAGCCGTGAAGATCCGGGGCGGAGAAACTCTCGCAACGTTCCAGACCTTTGTTAACCCCGGACATTCGATACCCGCGCAGATCACCATGCTCACCGGCATCACAGATGTCACAGTCAGAGATGCTCCCCCGCCCCGTTCGGTCCTACCCGCCTTCTTGGAATTCGTTGGAGATGCAGTGATTGTGGGCCACAACGTCCAGTACGACCTC
>JAGQSI010000065.1 GCA_020439605.1 Acidimicrobiales bacterium
AGCAAGGCAGCAGCGAGGGTGGAAATGGCAAGAGCGGTCCACAGCGAGCGTCGAAGCATCTGCACCGTCTAGCACTACTTTGACGTCGCGAGCACGCGGAATGTGGTTTGCCAAGAAGCGCGTTCGTGACCTATGCCCATGTAATGACCTCGCAGGCCCCCTCCTCGCTCGCCGTTCCCACATCGAGCACTCCACCCCTGCGAGACCTGTGGAACTACGCCAAAGGCCACCGCAAACGAGTGTGGCTTGCTGCCACCTTCTCGTTACTGAACAAGGCCTGTGACGTGGCGCCCGAACTGCTGATCGGCGCCGCTGTAGACGTGGTGGCGAGAGGGTCTGACTCGTTTGTGGCCAAGGTATTGGGTGTCGAGGACAAGTTCTCCCAACTCACGATCCTCACCATCATCACGGTTGTGATCTGGTTAGCCGAAAGCGCCACCGAGTACGTCGCCGTTGTCACTTGGCGCAATCTGGCCCAGACAATCGAACACGAAGCCCGCCTCGACACCTATCGCCACGTCCAGACCTTGGAGATGGCCTATTTCGAGGACCGCACCTCGGGCGGGCTGATGACCGTCCTGAACGAGGACGTAAACCAACTCGAACGATTCTTGGATCTCGGGCCCCACAAACTGCTCATCACCTCGGCCAATGTGGTGTTCGTTGGGGTCGTCTTCTTCGTGGTTTCGCCCCTGCTCGCGGTTCTGGCGTTCCTGCCGATCCCCGTCATCATCGCCGGATCCCTGTGGTATCAGACCCGCCTGGAACCCCGTTATGCACGAGTGCGCGAAGCCGGCGGCGAGATAGGCGACACCCTCACCAACTCGATCGGCGGAATGGCCACCATCAAGGCCTTCACCGGCGAACAGCGAGAGGCCGAGCGGGTCAGCGAACGCAGCGAGGCCTACCGACTAGCCAACCGTGAAGCAATCCGCTTCTCCACCGCATTCAACCCCTTGATCCGCATGGCGGTGCTAACCGGTTTCACCATGACTCTTCTGATCGGTGGTCGTGCCGCGCTGCGAGGAGAACTAGAACTCGGCGTCTTCTCGATGCTGGTCTATATGACCCAACGGCTGTTGTGGCCGCTGGTACAACTTGGCGAAACACTTGATCTCTACCAGCGTGCAATGGCGTCGTGTCGACGGATCTTCGGTCTCTTGTCAGTCGAGCCATCGATCGTGGCTGGCTCCACAGATCTACCCTTGCCGGTCAAGGGCGAAGTTCGTTTCGACAACGTTCACTTCAGCTACTCGCCGGACTCCCCAGAAGTCCTCAAAGGGCTGTCCATCACCGTTCCGGCCGGCGAGACCCATGCGATCGTCGGTGCCACCGGCTCTGGCAAATCCACCGTGGTGAAGTTGCTGTTGAGACTCTACGAGCCCACCTCCGGGACTGTTTCTGTAGATAGTCACCCTTTGGGGTCGCTCACGTTCACCTCCCTGCGCCAGGCAATGGGATTCGTTGCCCAGGACGTGTTTCTCTTCCACGGCACCGTTCGCGAGAACCTGGTATATGGCCGACCCGATGCCACCGACGAGCAGGTCTACAAGGCCGCAGAGCTCGCCGAGGCCTCTGGTTTCATCGAAGCCATGCCCGATGGATATGAGACTCTGGTTGGCGAGCGGGGTCAGAAGTTGTCGGGTGGCCAACGCCAACGACTCACCATTGCTCGTGCCATTCTGCGAGACCCCGCAATCTTGGTGCTCGACGAGGCCACCTCGGCGGTGGACAACGAAACCGAAGCTGCCATCCAACGATCAATGGCCCGGGTATCTGAAGGTCGAACCACCATCGTCATTGCTCACCGTCTCTCAACGGTGCGCCACGCCCACCGCATTCATGTGATGGAGGCTGGTCAGGTGATCGAATCAGGCACTCACGACGAACTCGTGGAACTGGGGGGCCTCTACAGCGCCCTGTGGCGAGTCCAGACGGGCGAATCCTACGGTCAGTCCCTTTAGACGGTCATAGGAGCCTCGGGGCCGCTACTTGTTGGTCTGTGGACTGGCGTTAGGGAATATTTCAGGATTTCTTTGGTCTTCGGGTTGCGAGGCGAACACTTGTTCGATAAAGTGTTGGTATGTCAGCGGCAACCACCCAACTACGAGCCTCCACTTTGGCTTTCGTACGGGAGCTGACCCCTGAGATTTTGACCGGTCAACAAGCCGCAGAAATCGTTCAGGATCTGGCGTTGATCGAAAAAGCTGCTGCTACCGGACGCATGTTCGCTGCGGTGCGGGTAGCTCAAACAGACGCATGGAAAGGTTTAGGTCACGCATCAGCTGCGGACTGGCTGGCAGCCCAATGCGGAATATCAGTAGCTAAAGCAGCAGCACAACTACGCACCGCTAAAGCAGCCAAGAACCTGCCGAAAACCAAAAAAGCTATGGATGAAGGCGAACTATCACCAGATCAAGCCGACGCTGTTGCTGGTGCTGCGTCAGTGGACCCGGACTCTGAAGATGAGCTGTTGGACTCTGCTGGCAAGGACACCACATCAGAACTACGCCGCAAAGCAGACGCCCGTAAAGCCGCAGCCACAGACGCCGCCACGCGTGAACGCCGTATCCGAAAGGAACGGTCCCTACGGTTCCGTAACGACGCAGACGGAGCATTCTGTTTGAACCTACGCGGCCCAGCAGTAGACGGAGCACGACTTCTCGCAATGCTGCGCCCATATCAAGAAGCAGCATTCAAACTCGGATTAAAGAACCATGTCGATGGTGCACGAGACACCTACGACAACCGCAACTACGACGCATTCTGCGCAATGCTCGCCCACCTCACCCAACAAGCCCGTACTGCCAACAACACGCCTAACGCAGCCAACACATCACCCCGCAGACCATCACCTGATGGGCCAGCACCCGGCAGGCCAGCACCAAGAGGAACAACAAAGCGCGGACCAGCACCAACCAGTGCAACCCAAAGCAATGCAACCCGGAGCGGCACCTCACAGGGCACGTCATCATCTGCCGGGACATCGCCGTCTGGGGCATCGCCCTACGGTGCGAACTCGGCGCTTCTACGAGCTCGAGCAGATGCCAAAGCCAGAGCCGCAAGAGACAAAGCCAACGCAACCAACCCCACACCCGACCCCTCACCAGACGGTGAGACATCACCTGTCGCTGGGCACCCACCCAACAGTGGAACCTCGCCCAGCTCAGCCACCGCATCTACCACTGGACACCCGCCCGGCACCGGCGTGCGACCAGATAGTCCACCGGACATTCCACCGGACACTCCACCGGACATTCCACCGGATGGTTCACCTAGTGGCGCGGACTTGTTGCCTGAAGGCTGGCCATCAGCCAACAGCTTCAAACCACCAGGCGGCAACAACACCAAAGTGATCATCCGCATAGACCACGACGCCCTGCTTCGTGGACACACCCAAAGCGGCGAAACCTGTGAAATAGACGGAGTCGGACCAATACCAGTATCCGCGGTCAAAGACCTGATCCTCAACGACGACCCATTCATCGCCGCGGTCACCACCAAAGGCATCGACATCCAAAAAGTCGTACACCTAGGACGCGGACTAAACGCCCACCAACGAACCGCTATCGAAGCAATGGGCTTGCGATGTTCCAACATCGCCTGCAACAAAACCATCGCAGTCCAAATAGACCACCGCGACCCCTGGGCCGACAACCAAGAGACCGTCCTAGCCAACCAAGACCCCCTCTGCCCCGAATGCCACAGACACAAAACCCACCACGGCTGGCACCTAGAACCCGGCACAGGACCACGAAAATTCCTCCCACCAGACCCACCACACCCACCTGAGTCGGTCAGTCAGGTACCCGGGGAGACCTCCAACGAGGACCAGCTTCTGCTTTGTTGACCTCACATGAGCCGAGGTCAGGTGAAGTCCAACACCGCCCGGTTCAGTCCACCACCGTGCATGGCATCGAGTGCTGCCTGCACATCTTCAGGTGCGAAGGTGGCAGACACCAGCTCATCGAGTTTGAGCTTGCCGGCCTTGTAGAGGTCCACGAACAGCGGGATGTCGTGATGCGGCCGAGCGGCCCCATAACGGCACCCAAGGATGGACTTGTCGTTGTACATGGACTGCACAACGAAACTCGCTTCGCTTCCCAGCTTCGGCACACCAAGCAGGACGCAGCTACCACCCCAATCCAGCAGGTCAATGCACTGACGGATCAGGCCCGGATGTCCAACGCACTCAAATGCGTAGTCCACACCCAGCGGGCAGATCTCCTTGACTGCAGCAGCAGTGTCCACGCCGTGGCTAGCAGCAATGAAGTGGGTAGCTCCGAACTGGCGAGCCGCAGCTTCTTTGGCCGGGTTGGCGTCCACCGCGATGATCGGACCGCATTGGCTAAGGGCGAGTCCCTGCAACACGTTGAGTCCGATACCACCAATGCCGATCACCAATGCCGACGATCCGGGCCGAGGCTTGGCCCGATTCAGCACCGCACCGGTTCCGGTGAGCACGGCACAGCCGATGAGGCTTGCTGAAGCAAGCGGCACTTCGGGATCTATAACCACAGCCTGGGTCTCGTTCACAACAGTGGTCTCGGCGAACACCCCAGCATTGGCGAACTGGAACGCCTTGTCCCCTCCCACGGTGAACGGAGCCCTCAACTTGCCGGAGGTGTCACGGCAGTGGGTGGGCTGGCCGCGATCACAAGCATCGCATTGGCCGCAGTTGCCCAACGTGGTGAGCACCACGTGGTCGCCAACCTTGACCTTACGAACCGAATCTCCAACGGCTTCCACCACGCCGGCACCTTCGTGGCCGAGCACCGCAGGGGTGGGGAACGGGATGGTTCCGTTCACAACACTCACGTCGCTGTGGCAAAGCCCAGCCGCGTGAACCCGTACCCGGACCTCGTTAGAACGCAGGTCTCGGACCTCAACGTCGTCACGGACCTCAATCTGGCCTGTCCAAACAACAGCTCTCATCTGCTCAACCCTTCCAAACAATCGATTGCATTTCGCTGTAGGCGTGAAGGCCCCAGCTACCGCCGTCTCGGCCCACACCGCTGTACTTGAACCCACCGAACGCTGCCTCATGGTTGCGTTGCAGGGTATTGATACCAACGTTGCCGGCCCGCAGCAGCTTGGCAACTTCCATTGCCTTACCCGAATCCTCGGTGAACACGTAGTCGTAGAGACCGTAATCCGAGTCATTGCTGATAGCGATGGCTTCATCTTCGGTGTCGAAGGGAATGACGGTGATGACCGGACCGAACACCTCTTCACGAGCAATGGTCATGTCATTGGTGGCATCCACCACCAATGTGGGAGCCACGTAGAAGCCGGTGTCGAGGTCTGGGCGTTCACCGCCCGCAGCGAGAGTTGCCCCCTCCGCCGAAGCACTAGCGATGAGCCCTTCGACTCGTTCACGATGAACTCCCGTGATCACCGGCCCGAGCACCGTGTCTCGCTCAAGTGGGTCACCAACCTTGAGGTGCGGAGCCATGGCCGAGAGCCGGCCAACAAGCTCGTCATAGATACCTCGCTGGGCAACCACACGGGTTGGCGACGTGCAGATCTGGCCGGAATGGAAGGTCCAGGTGCTCGAAATATTGGACACCGCGTTCTTCAGGTCCGCATCGTCAAACACGATTGCTGCACCCTTACCACCAAGTTCGAGCAGCAGGCGCTTCATCTGTTTGCCGCCAACTTCAGCTATCCGGCAGCCCACACCGGTGGAGCCCGTGAACGAAATCATGTCCACGTCTGGCGAAGTGGTGATTGCCTCAGCAGCCTCGACCGTGCTGGCAGATACCACGTTCACCACACCGGGAGGGAAACCCGCCTCTTCGAAGAGTTCCACCATTCTCAGCACCCCAAGCGGGTCCTGGGTAGGTGGCTTCACCACGAGTGTGTTGCCCATGGCAAGCGCTGGCGCGATCTTGCCGGCCATATTGGTAACCGGGAAGTTGTAGGCAGCCAACGCCGCCACCACCCCAACTGGAGCGCGGTGCCCTACCCCACCGATGATTCCACCGGGAGCCAGAGCGGTAGAGGGCATGATGGCCGGCGGCAACCCGATCAGGTTGCTCTCCACCTGTGCATAGCGGCGAAAGCGTGCAGACACCTGAGGCACCTGCATGGTCTTGGCCACCCTCATAGTGGCGCCCGTCTCGGCCTGCACCAACGGCACCAGCTCGTCGCGGTGGGCATCCCACACCTCAGCGAACCGAGACAGAAGGGCACAGCGCTGCTCCATGGGAGTGCGAGACCAACTGTCAAACGCATCCCTAGCGGCAGCGCAAGCATCCTGGGCCTGTTGGACAGAAGCCTCAGGAGCTACCCCTACCACCTGCTGGGTAGCGGGGTTGACGATCTCGTAACCACCGGCGCCAGCCACGCGCTCGCCACCAATAACCAACTGGTACTCGTTGTCGACCATAGGGTCGAAACTGTAACGCGTTCTAGTTCTAGGTCCGCTACTGCACGGACTCTGCTAGTGCACGGGCTCTGCTAGTGCACGGACTCTGCGGCTTCTCGGGCGTGATAGCTGCTGCGGGTCAACGGACCAGACTCAACATGGCTGATACCCATTGCTTCGCCGGCCTGTTTCCATTCGAGGAACTCAGATGGCGGCACCCAACGAGCCACCGCAAGATGGTGGGTGGTTGGCCGCAGATACTGGCCGATCGTGACGATGTCCACTCCCACAGCGCGCAGATCGGCGAGAGTCCCGACAACCTCGTCGTGGGTCTCGCCCATCCCCACGATGATGCTGCTCTTGGTGGTCAGCCCCGCTGCTTTGGCTCTCGCCAGCACCGAGAGGCTCCGTGCATACCCTGCCGATGGCCTGACCGCTCTTTGCAGCCTGGCCACGGACTCGATGTTGTGGTTCAACACGTCTGGCCGAGCGTCGAAGATGACCTGAAGGCTTGCGTCGTCACCCTTGCAGTCCGAGATCAGACACTCCACGGAAACCGCAGGCGTGCATTCACGAATTGCCCGGATGGTGGCTGCGAACTGCGAAGCCCCACCATCAGCGAGGTCATCGCGAGCAACGGTGGTCAGCACCGCATATGAGAGACCCATTCGCTCCACCGCTTCGGCCACTCGCGCCGGTTCGCTGAGGTCCAGAGCTTCCGGTTTGCGGGTGTCGACCAGACAGAACCCACAAGCACGAGTGCAGCGCTCCCCCAGGATCATGAACGTGGCGGTGCCATCCCCCCAGCACTCCGAAATGTTGGGGCAGCCCGCCTCCTCGCACACCGTGGTGAGTTCGAGCTCGCGCATGGTTCGTTTGATCTCAAGGAATTCGGTACCGAAGCTGGCCTTGGCCCGCATCCATTCCGGTTTACGTTCCCCGATCGCCAAACCTTGAGACACGCCGGCCTCGGCGAGTCGACCCATCAGACGCACGGAAGTTCCATCGCTCGGCACCGGGGAGTCTGCACGAACCCTGCCAGCAAGCTCGCCGGGTCCTTCACCACGCGAGAACGGTGCAAGGTCACTGTCCACGTGACGCCACACAACGTCTTGGCGCTCCACGCCGCCCCCACCCCAGAGTTGTGTGGCCCGGCTAACAACCGCATCCACAACTTCGGCCATGGTTGCATCTACGCCTTCTGCACGAAGGCTCGTCACTGCTTTATCGGCAATGCCGCACGGAACGATGTGGTTGAACATGTCCATATTCGGGTCCACGTTCAGACCAAACCCGTGAAGCGTCTTGCCCTTGGCCACCTTGACCCCTATGGCGCAGATCTTGCGTGGCGACATGGTGAGGTGGTCAACCCACACGCCGGGATAGCCATGAAGCCTTCCCGAAGAAAGCCCGAGGTCGGCCAGGACGTCGATGATCAACTGTTCGACAGACGCCACATACTGCGCAGTATCGGGTTTGTCACCCCCACCCTTTCCGGGCAGGTGCACGATCGGGTATCCAACCAGATGGCCGGGGCCGTGATAGGTGACGTCTCCGCCCCGATCGCTGTGCACCAGTTCTGCACCCACGGAGGCTGGGTCCACCAACACGTGACGATCGTCGGCACGCACCCCCAACGTGTAGGTGTGGGGATGTTCCAACAAGAGCAGATGGTTATCTGCTGAATGCGAATGCAATCCGTGTTGGAGCGCCAGCGCTTCCTGATAGCGAACGCGCCCCAACCATCTAACGCGAAGGGTGGGCAGTTCTGACATGGGGCCTAGAGCTCGGACTCCCAGTCACGGGTCTCGATGATTTCTTTGACACGAGCCAAGAAGCCAGCGGCGTAGGCACCATCAAATGCACGGTGGTCCCAACCCAAGGTGAGGTTGCCCACAGAATGAATGGCGATGCCTTCAGAACCGTTGGCGTCTGTGATCACAACCGGGCGACGCTTGATGGCATCAGTGGAAAGAATCATTACCTGTGGCTGATTGATGATCGGCAACAAGAAGGTGCTGCCGGTTCCGCCCACATTGGTGATGGTGACGGTTCCGCCGGTGATGTCATCGGCAGTCAGCTCACGTTGATGGGCACGGTTTGCCAGATTGGAAATATCCCGGGCCAGGGCACGAAGACGACGATCCTGGGCCTCTCTCACCACTGGGACGATCAGCCCTTCGTAGTCAAGATCCACAGCGATACCGAGGCCGATGCTTCCATGAACTACCAGGTCGTGGTCCTCACCCATGGACGCGTTGACGTTCGGGAACTCCGCGAGTGCATCTATCAAAGCACGAGCAACAAATGGCAGGTAGGTGAGCGAGACACCTTCGTCGGCCTCGAAGGAGGCCTTGTTGGCATTGCGAACCCGAGCTACTCCCTCGTAGTCCACCTCGGTACTTACATAAACGTGAGCAGAGGTCTCGAGAGAGCGAACCATGTGCTCCGCGGTGATCTGGCGGATCTTGTTGAGGGG
>JAGQSI010000066.1 GCA_020439605.1 Acidimicrobiales bacterium
TTCTTCTCCAGGTAGCTGCAGAGACTGCAGCTGCTGGACACACCGTGCTCTACATCTCGGGGGAGGAATCTGCCCATCAGATCCGTCTGCGCGCAGAGCGCCTGGGCGCACTTCACCCCATGATGTATCTAGCCGCGGAAACCTCATTGCCCCAGGTCCTCGGGGCCATAGACGCGGTAAAGCCGGATCTGGTCATCGTGGACTCCATCCAGACCATGGTTCACCCCGATCTGGCCTCTACTCCCGGTTCTGTGGCCCAGGTTCGAGACTGCAGCCACCGTTTGACCGCCGAGGCCAAACAGCGGGGTTGTGCGATGGTGCTGGTTGGCCACGTCACCAAGGACGGCAACCTCGCTGGGCCACGTGTACTGGAACACATTGTGGATACCGTCTTGTCGTTCGAAGGGGATCGCCACCATGCCTTGCGGCTCCTTCGAGTCATCAAGCATCGCTTCGGTTCCACCCAAGAACTTGGCCTGTTCGAGATGACTGAGCGGGGCCTCGTTGGTGTTGCGGACCCCTCCTCAATGTTTCTAGGAGATCGCCGTAAGGGGATTGCGGGCTCGGTGGTGGTCCCAGCCATGGAGAGCAATCGTCCGCTGCTTGTTGAGGTCCAGGTGCTGACAGCCAAGACCACTTTGGTCAATCCTCGTCGTTCGGCGGAAGGCTTGGACAACGGACGGCTGTCATTGCTCATGGCTGTGTTGAACCAACGTGTTGGCTTTCCGCTGGCCGAATTGGACATTTACGCGCTGGTGGTGGGGGGTGTGAAGATCACAGAACCCGGCGCAGATCTCGGAGTGGGATTGGCGGCCGCCTCGTCAATCGTCAACCGTGCTCTGTCCAGCGATCTGGTGGCCATTGGTGAGGTCGGGTTGGCCGGAGAGATCCGTCAGGTGTCGCACACTCTCAGGCGGATGGAGGAGGCGGCACGGCTTGGCTTCACCACGGCCGTTGTTCCCATGTCCGCGCCAGATCCGCCGGCGGGGATGTCTGCTATTCGGGTCGGCACGCTCGGAGATGCGGTAAAGGCAACTGGCCTGCTCGATGAGTAACCCAGGGCAGCGCTACTCGCCGCTGGGAGCTATCACGCCAACTAAGAACCAGCATCATCTCATCATGAATAGTGATGCAATGATGCTAGAATGGAGAGGTGAGAACCACAGTGACTCTTGATCCAGATACGGCGGCGATTGTTGAGCGCTCAATGCGTGAACGCAATATCGGGTTCAAACAAGCCATCAACGACGCGATCCGTGCTGGAGTGTCCGCCTCATCGGCTGGCACAACTTTCCGGACCAAGACTTACGACATGGGTATGCCAATGGTGAACCTGGATCGAGCGTTGCAGTTGGCTGCGGATCTCGAAGATGACGAAGCGATACGCAAGATGAGAGATTCGCGGTGAAACTGGTTGATGCGAATGTTTTGCTCTATGCCGTCAACCGAGCTGCCCCTCACCATGAGCAGTCTGTGCGTTGGCTGGATAACGCACTGGTAGGCCAAGAGACAATTGGGTTTTCGTGGTTGGTGATCCTCGCGTTCGCTCGTCTCTCCACGAAACTGGGCGTCGTTGCGAATCCACTCAGCGTGGACGAAGCTGTAGAACTACTTGAGGGGTGGCTCGGCGCCCCCTCCGCTGTGATTGTGGAACCTAGGTCAAACCACATCGGGAACCTAGCGACCTTCTTGAAAGACGTCGGAGTGGCTGGAAATCTCACATCTGATGCGCATTTGGCAGCAATCGCTCTTGAGTATCGAGCCACAATCGTTTCATACGACCGAGACTTTGACAGGTTCAAGGGGATTAGATGGGAGAGGCCCGAGTTCCCAGAGGGCCTCTGAGCATCAACGTCTCATTCCAATGTTTCTAGGCGAGTAATTCGGCGAAGGTAGTGATGTCTTGGCTCGTAATGTCCGCGGCCGGGCCTTGACGGTCCGGTAGCCTCCCGGTATGCCAGCACGTTATCCATCTGAGATCAGGGCCGTGCTGGGCCAAGTTGCGCCGGGTAAGCCACTGCGTGATGGCATAGACCGCATTTTGCAGGCTGGGATGGGTGGCTTGGTGGTGGTGGGAGACGGCCACAACGTGCTCAACATCTGTTCTGGCGGGTTCTTGCTGGACGCGGCCTACACCCCTCAGCGTTTGTCCGAGCTGGCCAAAATGGACGGAGCCTTGATCTTGGCTTCGGACGGCAGCCGGATAGCTCGGGCCAATGTGCACCTAGTGCCTGATAGCCACGTCCATACCGCCGAGACCGGTACCAGGCATCGCACAGCGGAGAGGGTTGCTAGGTCACTGAATGTGCCGGTCATTGCGGTGTCACACCGTATGAACACCATCACGGTCTATGTGGGAGAGCATCGTCACGAGATCGAGCCCACGCCTCGGCTCATCAACAGAGCAAATCAGGCGGTATCAACCCTTGAGCGATATAGAACTCGTCTGGACACGGACTCGGGCGCTCTTTCCGCCCTTGAGATCGAGGACCTCGTCACGATTCGTGACGTGATCAATGTGATTCAGGTGCTTGAAGGAATGGCCCGAATCGCCGAGGAACTTGAGGGCCACATAGTTGAGCTCGGAGACGAAGGCCGCCTCGTGAGGCTGCAGCTAGTGGAGCTTGTTGGCGGCGTCGACTCAGAGCGCAGAGACATAGTTCGTGACTACCGTGGCGAGGACAAAGCCGTTCCGCTCGACTCTGTGCTCGATGCGCTCACATCATTGACCACAGATGACTTGATAGATCCCAGTGAGATCGCTCACGCGCTGCGGCTGCCGACGGCTGCGCTAGACGCCGCTATTTCCCCTCGGGGATATCGCATGTTGTCGAGAATCCCTCGGCTACCGGACCAGATTCTTCAGAACATCGTTTCTCGGTTCGGAAATCTGCAAAGAATCATGCGTGCCTCCATCGAGGATCTCGATGATGTGGAAGGCGTCGGAGAAACCCGCGCTCAAGCCATCAAAGATGGACTAACCCGCCTGACCGAGGCCGCCATCTTGGACCGCTACTAGCGAGAACGGCGTTCGAGTTCTTCTCGGTTGGTGATCCGATAACGGCGATCCTGCTGTTCTATCCAGCGAAGACGCACAAAGCTGGCAATAGCTTTGTTGACCCGCTCGCGAGATGCTCCAACCATGCCTGCGAGTTCTTCCTGGGTGATTGGCAGTGCAAACTCATCGTTGTTGCCGGCAAGCTCAAGCAGTCGCTTGGCGGTTCGGCCCGTCACATCCAGGAACACGGAGTCTGCAAGGGCGGCATCTGTTGTGCGTAGGCGCCCAGCTAGCAGCGCCACAACGCCCCACAACAATGCGGGACGAGATTCATACACATCTTTGAGGGGCGCGTAGTGAACTTCGATCAGCTCGGATGGCTCAAGTGCCCTTGCTTCTGCTGAACGCCCGCTGCCATCAAATAGCCCCATCTCACCGAACACGTCGCCGCGTTCCATGAGCGCAACCATTGACTCCCGGCCATCAACTGAGCGTTTCGAAATGGCGATTCGTCCAGAGGTGACAACACAAAGACGATCTGGTTCGTCACCCTCGGAAAAGATCAGATCGCTGCGCAGATAACGACGGGGCTCAGCAGCCGCGGCGATTCTCGCCATCTCGTCATCGGTTAGCTCGTTGAGCAGCGGCACCTCTTGAAGCAGGCTGAGATCGACCATCACCTTGCATGGTAGTGACCGCGTGACCCAAGTATGGGTTGGTGGCGTGTCGTAGCCTTCAACTTCATGTCCGAGCGCTCGTTAGATGACCAAGAGGTTTGGGTAGTGATTGTGGCTGGCGGGTCGGGAACTCGCTTCGGATCCTTGAAGCAATACGCCGATCTGGGTGGACGCCGAGTGCTTGATTGGTCCATCGACGCGGCCCGATCAGTGGCCACCGGCGTTGTGCTGGTGGTTCCAGGTGAACACAGTGACTTCGATGAACCAGCAGTAGACATTGTGGTTGGTGGCGGTGCCACGAGATCCGAGAGCGTGCGTGCAGGCCTCGGCGCTGTGGCCGAGAGCGCGGATGTGGTTCTGGTTCACGATGGGGCCCGCCCGTTGAGTTCGCACAGCTTGTTTCGGGCGGTGGCAGACGCAGTGCTTGCCGGCGCTGATGCGGTGGTGCCGGTAGTGGCGGTGGTGGACACCGTTACCGATGTGCACGGCGCCAATGTGGATCGTGAGCAGCTTCGGATAGTGCAGACGCCACAGGGTTTCAATGCCGAACTGCTGCGCAAGGTTCACGCCACCAAGCCTGAGGCAACCGATGATGGCTCGCTCGTAGTGGCTGCAGGTGGCAAGCTTCGCCATGTCCAAGGTGAACGCTGGAACCTGAAGATCACAGAACCAGAGGATCTAGTTGTGGCCGAAGCCATTCTTGAGGAGCGCTAGTGCAGATAAGAGTTGGGCAGGGTTTCGATATCCATCCATTCATAGAGGACCCTCAACGTCCCTTGGTGCTTGGAGGGGTTGTCTTTGAAAGTGACCAAGCTCTGAGAGGCCATAGCGATGCTGATGTCATCGCCCATGCCTGTGCAGATGCCTTGCTCGGAGCGGCTGGGCTCGGCGATATCGGCCAGCATTTCCCGGATACGGACCCGCAGTGGGAGGGTGCAAATTCCATCGCCCTGTTGGCCGAAACCACCCGTAGGGTGCGTGAGGCTGGCTGGGAGCCGGGCAACGTGGATGCGAGTGTGGTCACAGACCACCCAAAGCTGGCTCCTGCCAGAGAAGAGATGCAGCGTAGGCTCTCGCATGCAGTTGGGGCTCCGGTCACAGTGAAAGGGCGTAGGCCCGAAGGATTAGGCGCTCTCGGGCGCGGTGAAGGTGTCGCATGTTGGGCAGTAGCAGTGGTGGTTAAACAATGAGTCCACAAGGACCAAAGGGATCACGGGGCGGTTCGCGTGGTGCGCCACGATCAGGCCCGAAGCCCGCTGGAGGCCCCAGCCGAGGCGGCTCGAAAGGATCAGCCAAAGGCGCTCCCAAGAGTGCTTCCAAGGGGGCATCGAAGGGTGCATCGAAGGGTTCGCCACCACGCTTGGGAGGTTCTAGAGGGCGTCCTGGCAATAGAGGTCGGGACCCATTGGCGATGGGTCCACAAGCTCGCGCTCCTCAACGCAAGGCCGCGACTGGGCTAGGCGGTGAACAGGTCGAAGGCAGACAGGCGGTTCGTGAACTGCTACTAGCCAATCGTCGTGATTGTCGCGAGATTTGGCTGGCCGCAGATCTGGATCGAGCAGTGATCATCGACGAGATCCGAGAACTCGCCGGCGAAGCACGAGTGGTGATCAAAGAAGTTGGCCGCAACAAGCTCGAGGCCGCTGCTCGCACCGATGCCCCTCAAGGGGTGATTGCTTTCGCCAGGCCGTTGCCGGAGGCCTCGTTGGATGACCTGTTGGCTCGTCGCACAAACAAGCCAGCACCTTTCTTGTTGTGTTCCGATGGGATAACCGATCCGGGGAACCTGGGGACGCTTCTTCGCTCCGCTGAATGTGCAGGGGTTACCGGTGTGGTGTTGCCACAACACCGAGCCGTTCACATAACCCCAGCGGTTACCAAGGCAGCGGCAGGAGCTGTGGAGCACCTGCCAATGACCACGGTTGGTGGGAT
Organism: Acidimicrobiales bacterium; assembly: GCA_020439605.1. Taxonomy (GTDB): domain Bacteria; phylum Actinomycetota; class Acidimicrobiia; order Acidimicrobiales; family Iamiaceae; genus Aquihabitans. Next base: position 5,608 of record JAGQSI010000066.1, read on the forward strand.
GCCCACTGCCATCAACACGATGCGTGAAGCAGGAGTGTGGGTGGTGGGCCTGGACGAACGCGCAGATACCACGCTTTGGGATCTCGAGATGAACGATGCGCCGGTGGCGCTGGTGTTGGGCGCCGAGGGACCCGGGCTGAGCCGCTTGGTTAGGGAACGCTGCGACCAGTTGGTGTCCATCCCGATGAGAGGACGTGTCGCGAGCCTCAATGTTGGTACCGCTGGAACACTCGCATGTTTCGAAATCGCGCGATCTCGCCATAGGGGTTGAGGCAATGAGCGAAACGGCCTCAGCGGCTTCAACAGAGTCAGCAGACTCGGCAGACTCGGCAGACTCGGCAGACTCGGCAGTACAAACGCCGCCACCGGATGACACGGACACCGCGGTCCGTGCCACATCTGCCGCCCCTGGTCATCCGACAAAACTCCGCTTCTTTGGTCGACCGTCACTTGGTGGAGTGCTGTTGGGGTTGATCTTTTGGTGGCGGTCGCTCTACCCGACTCTCATGCCCCGCACTTGGATTGCCCAAGGCGTGGTCACCGGGTTGTGTATAGCGATCGGATATGCGATCGGCACATTGGGCGGCCACGTTGGCCACCGAATCCTGCAGCGCTTCGAGGTGCAACCATCTGCGAGTATCAAGCGTTCGGCCTGGTTGGTTGCTGCGGTGGGCGCAGTTGGTGCAGCGTTGGTCAATTGGATCGTGTGGCCAAGTTGGCAGTCGAGCCAGCGCGAGCTACTGGCAATGGACCCGGACTCTCGCGTTGTTGTGCTTTGGATGCAGCTGGTTGCTGCTGTGGTCGTTATTCTGCTCGGCCTGTTTGGCCGTCTTGTGGGTCGTGGTGTGCAGCGGGTTCACCGATTCAATGTTCGCCACATGCCTGCAGTGGTCGCGGTTCTGGTGACTTCTGTGGTGGTGGCGCTCATAGCGAACGTGGTTCTCAAGGACGTTCTGATCGCTCGCTTTGTCAGTTGGGCAGACACTTCTTTCGGGGCGGTAGACGCCAGCACCAATGAGGGCACGTTTCAGCCCGAAAGCCCGTTGGCTTCAGGTAGTGAGAAGTCCTTGGTTGGGTGGGAAACCCTTGGGGTTCAGGGCCGTGAGTTCGTTGCCAACCAGACGCCGACTGCTGAGATCGAGGACTTCACTGGCACAGCCGCCATGGAACCGATCCGGATCTACAGCGGTATTCGTTCAGCGGCAGACGTCGAGGATCGGGCGGCGCTTGCGGTCAAAGAGATTGACCGTACCGGTGGCTGGGACCGTGACGTGCTGGTAGTGGCAACCACCACTGGCACGGGATGGATTGATCCTGACGCTGCCGAGGCCCTTGAGGTGATGCATGGTGGCGACACCGCAATTGTGGGCATGCAGTATTCGTTTCTGCCGAGCTGGATCTCGACGTTGGTCGATGCTGGCAACGCCCAAGAGGCAGGGCGAGTGCTGTTCGACGCTGTGCATGAAGCATGGGAGAAGCAGCCAGAAGCCACTCGGCCACGTCTCATAGCTTTCGGATTGAGTCTTGGTTCCTATGGCGGCGAGGCAGCTTTCGCCGGTCAGGACATGGCTGAGTCGATCAACAACATGGCCTCCAAGACCGACGGGGTTCTGTTTGTCGGTGCGAAGAACGACAACGTCATCTGGCGCCAGCTCACCGCTGGGCGAGACAAAGGATCTCCCTATTGGGAGCCCGTGATCGACGGCGGCCGTCAGGTGCGGTTCCAAACCCGTGCGCCCGGCGATGATCCGCTCACCGCCGAGTGGGAAGATCCCCACATTCTCTACGTCCAACATCCAAGTGATCCCGTCACGTTCTGGACAATGGATGGGTGGCGCAGAAAGCCGGGATGGATGCAAAAGCCCACTGGCCACGACATCTCGGATTCCACCTCGTGGACCCCAATCGTGACTTGGGTGCAAGGTTTCTATGACCTCACCGCAGGCTTTGCGGCCCCTCCCGGTCACGGTCATGATTTCCGTCTCGACTATTCACGGGCTTGGTCACGGGTTGTTCCACCAGAGAATTGGACCGATTCCGATACGACTCGCCTAGAAGAGTTCCTGTTCCCCAAATGAGGTGTCACATGTCAATGTCTTTCAACTCGCAGCCGGTCACGCGGGCCACTCGTTCCACTCGGATCACACGGCGACTAGCGGTAGTGTCGGCTGGGCTTGGCGCAGCAGTGGTCATGGCGGCTTCGCCAGCTTGGGGCCATATAAATCCGGATCCGGAGTCTGTGGTTGGAGGGACCGAGGCCACTGTTGGTTTCAACGTCCAGCACGGCTGCGATGGGTCTCCTACCACCAAGGTGGAGATCCAAGCCCCAGATGGCGCCACTGACATCTCCGGTGTGAATGGCGATGGCTTCACCAGTTCAACAGCGGGCCGGGTCGTGACCTTCACCGGCGGACCTCTCGATGCTGAAACCGCCAAGGTTTTCAAGATTGCCTTTACGGTCCCGAACACTCCCGGTGAGGTACCGGTGAAGATCATTCAGACCTGTGAGGAAGGGTCAATCGAGTGGATCCAAGTTGCGGAAGCTGGCGGTGCCGAGCCAGAACACCCTGCCCCTCTACTCACGATTACCGCAGGAACCACTCCAACAACCACTGTTCAAGAGTCACCTGAAACAACAACTACTCCAGATTCAGCGACCACCGTTACGCCGACGACTGAAGCACCGAGTTCATCTGGCCGTGAGATACCAGACGATGACGACGAGTTCGACGATGACGATTCCGATGACAGCAGCGTGACACCGCTGGTCATTGGTATGGCTGTTGCGATCGCTGTAGCTGGTGTTGGCGGTTTCGCCTTGGCCAAACGAGGATCCAAGAAGGATTCCTCAAACGACGACTCTGGCAGCTGAACCGATCCCGCCAAGCGCGGTAGCGGTGAATCAGACTTGGTGTTGCTGTTAGCACAAGCTCGTCGGATGCCACGACGCTAGCGGTCAGACATAGTACTCTGTGTTTACCAGGGACTCGGCACGTGGCCAATTGCAAATAGACCTAAGGCTGCTGTCATACTCCGTCAACTGTGGCCATAGAGTTGTTAGACTCCTAGAATGAAAAGCGAATCGTCGCCCTTGTTGCCGACACCGCCTTCCGGATCGCATGCGGACATGGATGGCTGCTCAAAGGGATTATCTGAAAAGCGGCCATGGTACCGAAAAAAGCTATTCGTGATTCCCAGTGTCTTCTTCTTGGC
>JAGQSI010000067.1 GCA_020439605.1 Acidimicrobiales bacterium
CCATTTGTTGCGTCCCCTTGGAGCCAGCGAGCGGTGGCGGCGTTGAGTCGGGCAGTTCGGTCTCCAACCTTGGCCGTCTTGAGTGCCGTGAGCACCGCTTGGGCCGCCGCTGGTACTTCGTCGCTCACCAACTCGTCGGCGATGCCAAACCCAACCAGGTCCTCGGCCGTGAGCTTGAGTAACGGTGCAACCTGTTCGGCCTTGGCAGCGTCACGCTCCAAGATCGCGGCCGCACCCTCAGGGCCGATCACCGAGAAGATCGCACCTTGTTGTATCAGCAAACGATCCGCCGCAGACAGCGCCTGCGCTCCCCCGCTGCCGCCTTCGCCAACGCACAAGGACACGGTTGGGACGGTGACCGACGCCATCGCCATGTGGGTGCGGGCGATGGCCCGAGCAATGCCGGCGTTCTCCTCGGCGGGGTCCACTCGCGCTCCGGGAGTGTCGACGAAGGTGAGGATCGGGATCCGGAGTTGGTCGGCCAGCCAGATGGCCCGACACGCCAAGCCATAGGCACGACTGGTGGGTTGGCCGTGGTCCACGTAGCGATCCATGGCGATGACCATCACTCGTTGGCCACCAGCCGTTGCCAACGCAACACGGATCGTGGGATCGGCGCCGGCACCCAACTCGCTCCAGGAAGTGGTGACCGCCGCAGCTAGCTGCACCCCACTTGGTCGACCGAGCTGGCGGGCACTTCGCACCGCGGCCCAACTCGGATCGGGGCCGGTGGAGTCGGCGGGTTTGATCGGCTCGGCGGGTTTGATGGGCAGTGGTGCTCGTGGCGCATGCAACGGGCGATCCTCGAATCCCAACGCTGTGCGCACCCAACCCAGCACATCGTCGGGTTCCACCACTGCGTCCACCAGCCCATGGCTATAGGCAGTCTCGGCGCTGTGGGACGCCCCTTCCACCGACGCCCCGGTCACTGCTTGCACCACCCGTGGCCCGGCAAAGCCGACCAACGCCCCAGCTTCAGCAATGCGGATATCGGCGAGCGATCCATATGAAGCAAACACCCCGCCAGTGGTAGGCGAACGATGTACCACAATCGACAACAACCCCGCCTGGCGATGACGGTTGATGGCGGCTGCGGTCCTGGAGAGCTGAATCAAAGACACCATGCCTTCTTGCATGCGCGCACCACCCGAGCGAGTCACCATCACCACCGGCAAGCGCATTTCGGTCGCCCGGTCCAACGCCCGAACCACCTTCTCACCGTGCACGAGGCCCATGGACCCGCCGATCACATCGAAATCGCCTTCGATCAGCACTGCACCTTCAGCGAGGCCAGTGCGCACAGACTCGTGATCGAGCCCATCGAGTACCTCTCGATAACCCGGAAATCCCAGCGGATCGAGCGATCTCAGATCCTCATCCCATTGCTCAATTAGCTCCATCAGCATCCAATCAGCCTGCCAGACCACGCCGAGCACCTACGATGCTTTGAACGGCTGTACCGATGCAGCCCTGATAGGAGCGACAAAAGTGCAATCCCTTCGCAAAAATTCATTGCTCGCACTCGGGCTGGCCGGGGCATTGGTATTCGGTGCCACAGCGTGCAGCAGCGACGACAGTGACTCAGGTAAGGCAGCCCCCAAGGACGAGGGCAAGACCTCCGAGGAAGCAACCACATGGAAGGTCTGCTCGGACATTCCTTACGAGCCCTTCGAGATGGAAGGCGAAGGCCCCCGGGGCCTCAAGTACACCGGCTTCGACATCGACCTGCTCGATGCAGTGGCCGAGGACCAAAACGCCACCCTCGACATCATCGATTCGGACTTCGACACGATCTTTGCGAGCGTCAACGCCGGCAACTGTGACGTGGTTGCCTCTGCGGTCACCATCACTGAGGAACGCCAAGAGAACAGCCTGTTCTCAGATCCGTACTTCGATGCAGACCAGTCCCTGTTGATTCCCGCCGATTCCGATGCAGCCAAACTTGAGGACCTCGCCGGGGAGACCATCGGCGTGCAGTCAGGCACCACCGGTGAAACCTTCGCCAATGAGAACAAGCCAGATGGCGCCACCGTCAAGTCCTACCCGGACGCTGCAGCTTTGTTTGCGGCCATCACTGCTGACGAGATCGCAGCCGTTCTCCAGGACCTACCGGTCAACAGCGAGCGTGCCCGCAGCGACGACAGCGTGAAGGTGATCGAGCAGTTCCCCACCGGCGAGCAGTACGGCTTCGCCATGGCCAAGGAGAACTCTGATCTCCAAGCCACCGTCAACAAGGGTCTCGCCGCCGTCAAGGAAGCTGGAACCTACGACGAAATCTACGAGCGCTACTTCGGTACTGAAGGCTGATAGTCAGTGAGTGTTGAGGCGCAGCTCGGGGAGAGCGATCTCCCCGAGCTGTACCGTTCCGGGCGGGCCAAGGCGGCTCGCTCCAAGCGGAACCGAATCATTACCTATGTCATCTCCGCGGTCATTGTGGCCGTGGTCGTGGCTTACGGCGACTGGGCAAAGATCGCCGACAAATATCTCGATGTGGAGCGTGCCGGCGAGCTGTTCCCCGAGATCATCACAATCGCAACCAAGAACACGCTCATCTACACGGTGGGTGCTTTTGTTGGTGGCGTGACCATCGGGCTCGTGATGGCCATCATGAAACTGAGTTCGCTGCGCCCCTACCGCTGGTTCGCGATCACCTATATCGAGATCTTTCGTGGGCTGCCCGCCCTCATGACGATTTTCCTCGTCGGGTTCGTTGCGCCCACCGCACTCGGAGTGCGTTTCCCTCAGGTTCTCGGAGTCGAGAGCGCCGGCATCATTGCGTTGTCCTTGGTGGCCGGGGCGTACCTCGCCGAGACCATCCGAGCCGGGATCGAAGCGGTTCCAAAGGGTCAGGTCGAGGCCGCCCGTTCCTTGGGTATGACCCAAGGCCAGACTCTTCGCATTGTTGTGATCCCTCAAGCTTTTCGCCTTGTGATCCCACCGCTCACCAACGAACTGGTGCTTCTTCTCAAAGACACGGCCCTGCTGGCCTCGCTCGGCACAACCGCCGCATCGGTGGAGCTCACCAAGTTCGGCAAGGATGCGTTCAACAAGGACTTCAACGGAACACCCTTCGTGGTTGCCGCTGTGATGTATCTGCTCATCACCATTCCCCTCACCCAGGTTGTGGCCTGGCTGGAACGACGCAACAAGGCCATGCGATGACTGCAACACCTGCCTCCGACTCTGGCTCTGGCTCTGCTACTGCCGGCTCCGGCTCCGCTAGTCGCAGTGGCGCTAGCGCCACACCGGCGATCGAGCTTCGTGGCCTGCACAAGTCATTCGGTTCCAACCATGTCCTCAAGGGCATAGATCTGTCGGTGCAGCCCCGTCAGGTGATGTGTCTGATCGGAGCATCTGGGTCGGGTAAGTCCACTTTGTTGCGTTGTGTGAATCGCCTTGAGGAACCCACCTCTGGGGCGGTGCTGATCGACGGAATCGACATCACCCATCCCGACTGTGACCTGGACCTGGTGCGCCGAGACATCGGAATGGTGTTTCAGCAGTTCAACCTGTTCCCTCATCTGAGCGCTATCGGCAATGTCACCTTGGCCCAGCGCAAAGTCCTCGGCCGCAGCGACGACGAATCTCGTACTGTGGCAATCGAGATGCTTGAGCGGGTTGGGCTATCGGACAAAGCGGACTCCTACCCTTCGCAGCTTTCGGGTGGTCAACAGCAGCGTGTCGCTATCGCCCGGGCGCTGGCGATGAATCCCAAGATGATGCTCTTCGATGAGGCCACATCCGCGCTGGACCCGGAGCTCGTAGGCGATGTGCTCGATGTCATGCGCCAGCTCGCCTCTGAAGGTATGACCATGTTGGTAGTGACTCACGAGATGGGCTTTGCCCGACGAGTTGCCGACCATGTGGTGTTCATGGATCAAGGTGTGGTTTGCGAGCAAGGCCCGCCCGATGCGGTGCTCGGCTCGCCAAGCACGCCCAGGCTTCAGCAATTCCTGGAGAAGGTGCTCGAGCACTGATCTCGTGATCAGGCGGTCACCACGTCAGGCCGTCACACCGTCAGGCCGTGACGCCGTCAGGCGGTCACCACGTCATGCGGTCACCACGAGTTCGAATCGGAAACGGCCCGGCCCTTCGTTCCACATGGGAAAGTTGGTTCCCCAACAGTTGCCGTGAAGCAGGACGTGTAGGCCTCCACCTAGGTCTGGCAGGGGCGGGTCCGCATCCAACAGGTTCGGACGTCCGGGTGCGATCAAGCCGGCATCGGCTGTGGTGATAGTGAGCGTTCCATCGGGACCGGCGTTTGTGGCGCCGCCCCGGCCGACTGAGTGCAGCGACCGCCCTCCTCGACGCACTACGTCGAGCGGAGACACCCACTGCCCCAGCTTGTCCAGAAGCCAGCTGTCTGGCTCGGCCACGACCGGCATGAACGACATCCACGTTGCCTCCGGCATACGAGACGCCGGCTTGTCCGGCCAGGAGAGTTCACACCGGACGCTCTCGCCGAAACCCCACCTCAGCCAAGCGCTCGGGGGTGCTCCGCTGGCTACATGGCCGGCAGGGAACTCGACCCGAGCCACGATCTCGTTGTCGCCACACTCAAGCCCCATGAGTTCAGCCACGGCGACCTCAGATTTGGCATCGGTGTTCTCAAGCCCTGGCTTGGTGTTGTCCCATCTGGCCCACCATTGGTCTGGTGGTGATGGCGTGAGTTGGGCGTAGAAGCGCTCGTAGTCCTCAGCGGAGAACCTCTGATGGCTGAGAGTCCCGAGGTACGAACCCGGGCCGGCGAGCACTCGGCCACTCGGCTCATGAACAAGGTGACCGAGCGCGCCCGTGGCGGCTACCGCCACGGCCCACTCCCCAACGCGGACGACCTCTCCAGCTTGAACCGGTCTCACCCCTTCAAGCCGAGACCGGTTCCGCAACTCAGGCGTGACCCGCCCACTCCCCTGCGACTCAGGAGTGACCAGCCCAGTTCCGGCCAGCCCAGTTCCCTCCATGTCTCCTTCCCGCTCACTCTCCTGTGGCCCGAGGCCCACCAAGGCTCGTTGCTCCGCCCAGGACTGCTCGAATCGTTGGACCTGGGGAGTATTACGTGCCTTTATCAACGGTAATCCTCCCCAGGTCTCGGTGTCGGGCCAAGCTTCTTTCTGATCCAGGCCCCATGTGTGCTCGGCCACCAACATCAGTCGGCGATCGTCCTCCAACGAGCGCTCAGCTCGTAGCTGCTCACGAAACGCTGCAAGCTTCTGGGGATCGCTGCCGGCCCCAAACAGCCAAGGGTCACCGATCTCTGAGGTAACCACAGGAAGGTAGGCCACTGCTCCAGAGGTCAAGAGCGCCTCCGCAAAGCGATCCAATGTGGACGCCTCGATCACCGCACCGGGATACCGCTCGCTCAACACTCGGTGCGCTTCAATCACTTCCTGTGCTGATGGTGGCCCGAGGTTGTCGCCTGAGTGCAGGAACGCGAGCACCTCGCTACAGCCTTCCACCACAACGTCGCCGCCGTATCCTCCGGCTTGGTAGGCCACGATCACCTCGCAGTACCCAGCGTCGCCGGGCTCGAGATTCCCGGCCTCGCCAGGCTTGAGCAATCCGACCGCCTCGACCGAGTCCCGAGCACCAGCGGCACCCGAAACTGCTCCGCCCCATTTGCCCTCTAAGGCGTTCGCAGACCTTTTCTGCCCCTGTAGGCCACCGGAATCCGCCATATCTAGCTCCGAAAACCGGTGTTCGCGCTCGAACCTGGCGTAGTTTGATTTCCTATTCACCCAAACAACGCCAGGTTCGCCGGGAAGTGATGGCCTTTTGCGACTCTCGGGGCCGCCAACCCATCTCCAACGGAAAATTGGCGGCACATCGGGGACCGGCCATGCAGGATTCACCCCAATATGAAGAAATCTGACGCCTGCCTCCGCGAGTAGCGGGACCAGTCCCCGGGTGTGGCCTGGAACGTCGGTCATCTTGGCAGCAGTGGTGGTAGTGCCAAAGCGAGTGTCGAGTTCCTGCGAGATTCCCAGTGCTGATCGGACTAGATCGGCGTCCATGAGTTCGGTGTGGAACGTGAGAGGCAGTCCGTGCCACGCAAGGTCACCTCGCTTTATCGCCTCTTCCACGGCACGGGCACGGTCTCGGTCTTCATCTGCGAGTGCACGATGCAAAATCCAGGACCCGGTGGTCCACACAAACCGCCCAGACCCGGGACCAGAGTCCGAGCCTGAGCCAGGTGACCCAGGCACTGGAGCAGAACCAGGCTCGGAACCAGATCCACGGCCGGACACAAAACCAGAACCAGTAGAGCGTGCGCGCAACTCCTTGGCAGTCGAGATGGCTGCGGGAAAGTACTCCCGCAGGTACCGCTGCTCGACCTCTGAGGCCAGCGCTGTGAAGCCCAGATCCAGATGTGTCTTGGACACGAGATGTACGCGACTGACCTGCTGAACCATGTGGCGGCCATCCTACCGACACCCCAAATACATCTGATCACGACATAGAACCGCCAACGCTGATAATGTCGCCTGCAACGCCCATCTTCCCGGAGGATTTCGTGCGAGCGTTTTGGTCAAAACTTGCCGTTGAGCTGCCTAAGCGAGCTGGCCTCGTTGCCGCTGTTGGTCTGCTCATTACCGCCGTGCTCGGGTTCGGTATCACCAAGCTTGAGTTCGCTACCGGACAAGACAGCTACCTGAATGCTTCGGATCAGGTGGCCAAGGACAACGTCGAGTACCAGAAACTCTTCGGCGGCCAGATCATGGTGGTGTTGTTCACCATGGAGGACGGCCACAAGGTCGAGGACCTGGCCAAGGCCGAGAACCGAAAGCAACTGGCCGAGGCCAAGGCGGAGTTGGAGAAGAATCCGCACATCAAGACGGTTCTGAGCCCGATCGACACGATGCAGTTCAGCCAGAACATCTTGTTGCGTTCGCCCGAGAACCCGACCGAGGATCCAGAGACCCTGGACTTTGCTTCTGCTACGGGATCGATCGGTGCTCGCACTTTGAACTGGGCCGAGACCACCGATACCGATCCGCAGGCTCACGAGCTCCGCAAAGCGGATTTCGCCAAGACCACTGAGCGCATTGCGCCATTCTTGGATTCGCCGGACAAGCCTGGTGCCGAGCGCAGCTTCGACAATCCTGAGTGGGTCAAGATGTTGCTCTACGGCAACGACGGCGAGATCCGCAAGCCCCTTTCATCCTCCTACTTTGACTCCACTCACGCACAGATGATCGTGCGTATGAAGGGCAATGCCTCGATCGAGGAAGAGGGCGCCGGGGCCATGGCGGTCAAGGCAGCGTTTGCCGATCGCACGATCGAAGGCGCATCTGTTGTCATCACCGGCGCACCTGTCCTGTTGAAGGACATCAACGATTATCTGCGTGGCGGGATCTTGTCGCTCGGCGCTTTGGCCGTGGCGATCATGATCATCATCTTGTTGGTGTTCTTCGATGTGCGCTGGCGTTTGCTGCCGCTCGGAGTCGTGCTGATCGGTGTGGTGTGGGCCTTTGGTATGGCGGGTTATCTGGGGATACCCCTATCGGTGGTGACGATCGCCGGCCTACCGGTGATGTTGGGTGTCGGCGTGGATTATGCGATTCAGATGCACACACGAATAGAGGAGGAGGTGGTTATCGACAGGGCGGCGCATCCGATCCAGGAAACGGCCCGTCAGCTCTCCCCTGCGTTGCTCGTGGTGACTTTTGATGCCATCTTTGCCTTTGCGGCGTTGCGCTTTGCGAAGGTTCCGATGATCCGGGACTTCGCCATGCTGTTGGTGATCGGTATTGCGTTGATCTGTTTCAACTCGATTGTTCAGCCGCTCGCCATCTTGGGTGTGCGCGAGTTCCGCTCGCCCACCAAGGGCCGTGATTTCCGTGAAGGAGCCTTGGGTCGGCTGGTGGTTTGGCTCGGCGACCTTCCCACCAAGTCCGCTGTTCCGATCATCTTGGCTTCGGTTGTGATCTTCGGCGGCGGCCTCGCAGTTGAGGGCAAGTTGACCTTGCAGACCGATCCGGTTCAGTGGGTGAACCAGCAGAGCCAGAACCGCAAGGACATCGCCACGCTTGAGCATGAAACGCAAGCATCATCTGAGTTGGGTGTGTATATCACCGCCGACAATGCGGATCTGTTCCTTGCTGATGTGGCGTTCAAGGCCACCGGCAACGAGGACGTGGCCTGCCAGCAGGGCGAGTACCCGAAGGTTCCTGTCTACAAGGTTGGTGGCGGGTGCTATTCCACCGATGATGCCGCCAAGTTGGGCAAGGCGGACCGCTCCATCCGCTGGCTGGAGGACTTCACCGATGACGCCATGGTCCGCTACGAGGATCAACTTCTCGTGGCGTCGAGCATTCTGAGCCCGCTCGCAGATCTCACCGATCTCGAAGGGGCCTCAAACGTTGTGCCCCCGGCTCCGCTTCTCAACGCTTCCTATCTTGCGGCGCCGAGGTCGGTGCAGCAGATGACGGTGACCGACACCCGTGAGGCTTTGAACTTGTTGTTCATCACCAAGCCAGACGATCTCGCCCACCGTGCGGTGATGATCGACGACATGCGTGAACGGCTTGAGCTCAACGGCGGCGAAGATGGCGCTCGCCCACCCGCAGGTATTTCCGCTACCCCATCGGGTCTCGCAGTGGTGGGTGTTGGTCTGCTCGAGAACCTCGAATCCAATCGTGTGCAGCTCACCTACCTGTCCATCTTCTTGGTGTTCGCGTTCCTCACCGTGCGGTTGAAGTCTGCGGTGCGTTCGCTGTTGTCTTTGGTGCCAGTGCTGATTGCTGTGGGTATGGCGTCGCTCGTGGCCTATGCGTTCAGCTTGAAGCTG
>JAGQSI010000068.1 GCA_020439605.1 Acidimicrobiales bacterium
ATCTGCGTGCTCGAGCTTCTCTGCGAGGTAAGCACCCAACATGACCGTTACCTGAGGCGCGGCCTGAGAAAGGTGAGGCAGCAGCCTCTCTGGTTCGGTCTCAAGGACCTTCTGCAACACCACATGTTCGTCCACTGCCCTATAAGCATGGGCTATCGCTTGTTCGATGATCTCGGGAAAGGGCGCGTCGGCGTCTACCGAAGACGCCATATCCACGAAGAACTCACGGACAGCCCAACCTATCGCTGCAGCTATCAGCTCTTCTTTGCCGTCCGGGAAATGGCGGTAGACGGTTGCTCGGGCAACTCCTGCCTCACGAGCAGCATCATCGAGGTTGGTCTTGGCAATCCCGTAACGCCCGAGACACACCACCGTCGACGCCAGTAACCGATCCCGAACGTCTTCAGCCATCTTGGTCCAACTCGAGCGCCGCCAGATCAGCTTCCTTCTCTAGGTCATTTCGCTTCTTACGAAGAATGAGCACATAGACAATGGCCGTGAGAGTGGTGAAAGTGAACCACTGAATCGAATAGGACAGGTGAGGTCCTTCATCAACCGTTGGTGGATCCAAAGCAATGGGATCGTTGTCGGTAATCGGCGGATCCTGTTCCAAGAGTTGGAGGTAGAACGGAAGAACCTCAGCATCTAGTTGTTGGGCGATTCGTCCAACGTCAGCACGAGCCAGGCTGGTAAGCACGCCTTTGTCAGGATCTTTTGGCCCGATGCTTGAACGCTGCTCTGTCATTCGTACAAGTCCATCAACACGCACCGGCCCAATCGGAGCGCGCTTTTCTTCAGGCACCTCGTTGAGCTGCCCCGAGTTGGGTATCCACCCCCGGTTGACGATGACGACCGTGCCGTCGTCGAGAAGCAACGGAGTAAGGACCCACGATCCCGGCGAGGTGTCATAGGTCCTGGAGCGAACGATCACTTCCTGATCCGAGAGGTACTCGCCCGTCGCTGTTGCGTTGCGGAACTCGAAGACCTTTGCAGAGTCGAAACTCCTGTAGTCAGCCTCGGGTCCGAGCTCACGAACATCAGCGATTGGTTCTTGAGCTCGGGCCACAAAGGCATCGTTGGCTTCTCGTCTTTCATGCAGCCGGTCGAGTTGCCAGAACCCCAGAAACACCATCGTCACCATCATCGAAACAACGAACAGGTGCGACAGCAACCAAAGAGGCCGCAACGCGAATCGATAGCGAGACATTCATCCCACGCTAGAGCGAAGGCACGGTTCTGCCATCACTGCTTCACCACTTCACCGCTACCAACAGCACCGACGGGGCTGAGGTTCAAGCAGTTGGCAGTTTGTGGTCACCAAAGCGCTCCCGAAGGTCCTTCTTCGAGAACTTGCCCACGCTGGTCTTGGGTACCTCATCGATGAATACCACGTCGTCTGGCATCCACCACTTGGCGACTCGGCCATCGAGAAACTCCAGCACCTCGTCCTTGGTGAGTTCCTCGCCCGGCTTGACCACCACGCATGCCAGTGGGCGTTCTTGCCACTTCGGATGGCTAACACCAATTACCGCTGCTTCGGCAACCTTTGGATGAGCCATGATCTCGTTCTCGAGCTCTACAGAGCTGATCCACTCGCCGCCGCTCTTGACCACGTCCTTGGTGCGATCCACCAGACGGATGTAGCCATCAGCGTTGACCGTTGCCACGTCTCCGGTCTTCAACCAGCCATCGTCAGTGAAGCTCTCCGGTGAACGGTCATCGTTGTAATAGGACTTGGCAATCCATGGGCCAGCGGCTTGGAGTTCTCCTCGGCTCTCGCCATCCCACGGCACCTGCTCGCCGGTCTCCTGGGACAACACCCGAAGCTCCACGCCGAACAGGGGCAGCCCTTGCATTGCTCGAATGTCGGCCAGTTCCTCTTCGGGAAGATCTTTCAGGTGAGATCGGATTTCACCAACGGTTGCCACCGGGCTGGTTTCGGTCATCCCCCACGCCTGATAGATCGGCAGGCCAACCTGCTCACGCCATGCCTCGGACAACGCCTTGGGTACCGCCGAGCCACCACATGGGATGCTTCGAAGGTTGGACGTGTCTCGCCCTGCGAGTTCGGGTAGAACTCCCATCCAGATTGTGGGAACACCGGCGGCAACCGTTGCCTTCTCGGACTCGATGAGCGCTGCTAGCGACTTTGGCGAAAGATCGGGTCCGGGCATGATCAGATCAGCTCCAACAGCCACAGCAGCATGAGCGAGGCCCCAAGCATTGGCATGGAACATGGGGACCACAGGCAAAATCCTGTCGCTCTCGCGAGCACCGAAACCATCGGCAAACATTGCCGACATGGTGTGCAAAACCGTGGAGCGATGGCTGTACACAACACCTTTGGGGTTACCCGTGGTGCCGCTGGTGTAACACATACTCGCCGCTTGGTTTTCGTCCGCGACGTTGAACTCCACGGGCGGGGCTTGCTCCAGCAACTCCTCGTAGTCATGAAGTTCAATCCCATCGGGCACACCAACGCTTGTGTCGAACGGGCCTCCGTCGTCGATTACCACCAGGTGACGAACAGTGTTGAACGAACCGAGCAATGGCCACAGCAGTCCTGCCACCGTCTTGTCCACGAAGATCACTTCATCTTCGGCGTGGTTGACGATGTAGGTGACCTGCTCTGGGAACAGCCGCAGATTGAGGGTGTGAAGCACACGGCCAGTGCAAGGGGCAGCAAAGTACAGCTCGAGGTGACGAGCGGTATTCCACGAGAAGGTAGCTACCCGACCATCCGCCGAAATCCCGAGCTGGTCCAATACCCCGCCGAGACGCCGGGTCCGCTGCGCCCATTCCCCATAGGTGATGCGTTGGCGCCCGGTGGGCAGCGAAGTGACGATCTCCTTATTGGGAAACAGTCGCTCCGCTCGGTTGAAGATGTGCGAGATAGTCAGCGGGTAGTCCTGCATCAAGCCCTGCATTGAGAATCCTTCTGTTCAAACGTCGAGGTGCACGCCTAGCAGGAAAGAACCTAGCCAACCCCGGGTCCTCGTGCTGACGCTCTGGCTGGCAGACTTGGCCCCTTGGCCGCCACCGTCACAGATCCAACCAGACCGGGACCTCCGTCCAAAGCAATTCGCAATGGCGTCATCGCGATCTTGGTGTCGATGGTCATCGCCAACTACATAGGCGGTGCCTTCTTCCCAACGTTGGTCAATGACCACCCGTTGACCCTCATCTTGTTGAACGCATCCAACCGCCATCTGGCCCTGGCTTCAGCAAACCTGGACCCGCTCGCGTTCTACCTCGGCGGCTTCGCCCGCCTTATCGCTCCGGACCTGTTCTTCTTCCTTCTGGGCCGCTGGTATGGCGACGCTGCCATTGTGTGGATGGAACGCAAGGCACCCACCTACGGAGAGCTTCTGCGCCAGCTCGAGCGATGGTTCGACAGGGCCCGCTATTTGATCGTGGCGGTGATGCCCAACAACCCGGTGTGTCTATTTGCCGGTGCTGCTGGAATGTCAGCAGCCTCTTTCTGGGCAGCCAATGTGGCCGGAACGATTGGCCGGCTAGTGCTGATCCGCACCTTCAGCGCTGCGTTCGAGGACCTGCTCGGTCCGGTGCGAGGCTTTATCGGCGACTACCGCTGGCCACTCACTGCCGTTTCTGTTCTGCTCGTCATCGTGTCGATCCTGTCTGACCAACGGGGAGGTCGAGATGGCATTGGAGACCTCGTCAATATCGACGAAGGCATGGCTGAGGCAGACGCAGAACTGCGAGCCGAAGCCACCATCGAATCCGACCAACCACCAACACCAATGCCATGACCCACCACGCCGTTGCCCCTTGGAAACGCAACCTCGTCTTCGCGACGATCGGGGCAGCGATTGTTCTCGGGTGGATCGGAGATGCGCTGTGGGCCTCGCTCGTGGATCGAAGCCCACTGGCTCTGCTGGTCCTCAATGCCAAGCCCCGCTACTTGGTTCTAACTGTCAACCAACTCGACCCTTGGGTGTACTACCCATTTGCCCTGTTTCGCCTGGTGTTCACCAAACCGCTCGTGTGGCTCGTAGGTGCGTGGTATGGGACTCGCACGATTGAATGGGCGGAACGTCGCTCGGTCAAGGGTGGCAAGTTCGTACGTTTCCTCGAACGCCACTTCGGCCGCTGGGGCTCGGTGATCATCTTCATCTCGGCCAACAACGTGGTCTGTCTCATGGCCGGGGCAAGTGGATTTCCACTCGGCAAGTTCATGGTGCTCGCTATTGCCGGCACCCTGCTTAGGCTCTGGGCGATCGACACGGTCAGCGCCTCGTTCTCCGACACGATCTCATCGATCATCGAAGTGGTGGTGGATCACCGCGAGTTGGTGGTTGCGTTGAGTGTCACAGTCGTGGTGGTAGGGCTGGCACTTGAGAGACGGCGAGGAGCAACGCAACTTGATGACCTCATGGATCTTGAGCACGAAGTTGAGGCAATTGATGCCGAGATGCAAGACGAGGAACCTATGTATCGCTCGGAGCGGGGAGACTGGCCGTGAAGCAGTCAGTTGACGCTGTAGTGGTGGGTGGTGGCACAGCTGGATTGAACGCTGCGCTACAACTGGCCAGGACCGGACGAAGCGTTGCCCTTCTGGAAAGGCGAGCAGAGGGAACCAGCGGCGCGCGCTGGGTCAACGGTGTGTTGGACTGGCAGTTCGAACGAGCCGGCCTTGAACCGAGCGCCGGAGCCGAACGCCTCGCTGACAACTCCACGGCATGGATGGTCAGCCCGAGCGGCCGGTATCGCTTTGCCATCAGACGCTCACCGGTCGTGGAAGCAGACATGCGAGAACTGGTCCAAAGACTTACCAATCTCGCCATCGATGCCGGAGTCGATATCCGCTGGGGAACGGACCAACCGGTTCTCGATTTCAGATTCGGGCGCCCAGGCTCCGTCGATGCCCAATGTGGTCATAGCGCAGTGCATTTCGACGCAGATTTGTTTGTGGATGCGAGCGGACGAGCCGGGGTTCTGCGGCGCCAATCCGGCGAGCTCGCTGAACTTTGCCCGCCGGCCTCGCCGGCTTCGACCTGTGTTGCTCAGCAGTTGGTGCTTGAGGTCGCGGACCGTGATGGAGCACTGGAGTTCTGCGACGCCAACGGGGTCCAACCGGGCGAGGCGGTAGTTCAGATCGGGCTCGAAGGCGGCTACTCGACGCTGAATATCCGGGTGGAGCCCGATCTGCACGCCGTATCGGTGCTCACCGGTTCCATTCCGTCGCTGGGCTACGCAAGCGGCCCGGCCATGGTCAGAGCCGCTAGAGAAACTCACCGCTGGATGGGCCCCACCATCTTCGGGGGAAGCGGCCACATTCCGCTGAGAAGGGTTTATGACCGCTTCACCGCGCCGGGTCTTGCTCTGGTCGGAGATGCCGCGTGTCAGGTGATGCCAGCTCATGGAAGCGGCATAGGATTCGGGATGATTGCCGCCAAGGTATTGGCAGAGGCAGTTGCCAACGCCGACGACCCCGGATCCCCCGATACCTTGTGGAGTTATCAGGCGAACTTCCTTCGCGAGTTCGGAGCGACCCTCGCTGGGTACGACGCTATTCGTCGTATGAGCGTCACTTTGGGGAGCAAAGGCGCCGAGGAACTGTTCTCGAGCGGTGTGTTCTCCGAGCCGCTGGTCAGAAATGGACTCGACCAGAAGCTGGGGTCGCTTCCGCCAACCAAAGCTGGCGCCGCGGCACTAGCACTGGCCAAGCGGCCCCATCTGGCCAAGGTTGTGGCCCCGGCGCTCGCCTACATGGGCGCAGCCCGTGGCGTGTACTCCACCTATCCGAGACGCAATGACCCCAGGTCCTTCGAACGCTGGCTCAAACTTGGTGAACCCTGGCGAATCAGCCAGTCGTGATGTGTCCTGTGGCGGAGCAAGCACCCATATGGGAACTAGATTGCGTCCATGTCTGACTTCTCGCAAGGCCCAGGATGGTGGCTGGCATCTGACGGCAAGTGGTACCCGCCGCAACCCCCCAGCGCTTCCCCACCCATGCCCGGCGCCAACTATCCAATGCCCGGTGGCGGCTACGGGGGCTACGGCGGACACCCTGGCTACAGCGGCTACGGGGGCTACCCAATGTATGGTCGCCTCGGCAAGCCCGAAAACATCGGGACACAGATCCTCCTGTCCATTCTGACCTTCGGTCTCTATGGCGTCTACTGGGCCTACAAGTGTCACGAGGAGATCAAGGTCCACACGGGAGAGGGAGTTGGAGGTGCGCTCGGCGCAGTTATCTACTTCTTCGTCGGAATCGTGACTCTGTTCCTGCTCCCGATTGAGATCGAGAAGATGTACCACCGCGACGGTCGCCAGAGCCCCGTCTCGGCTGCTACCGCTTTCTGGAGCCTGCTGTTTGTCATTCCGTGGTACGTAAAGTGCCAGCAAGCCCTCAACGACTACTGGATTTCCAAAGGCGCCCCACCGGCATAATCACAAATCGACCATGGCACCCCAGGGAGCCGTGGTCCAGCTAGCTCTTTAGCTGCGGCATCACAGAGCTCCGCTCAGGCGGACTCATCGAGAAATGAGTCCAGACCAATTGTCACGCCGCTGTGTGACGCAATCCTGCGGCAGCCAAGCACTACGCCGGGCATGAATGAACTGCGGTCGTAGCTGTCATGGCGAATGGTCAAAGTTTGGCCAGTGGTGCCGAGGACCACTTCTTGGTGGGCGACCATCCCGCGCATTCTCATCGAATGAACCCTTATGCCACCCGGGCCCTGTCCCCCGCGTGCTCCTTCAACAACCTCAGTTCGCGTTGGGTCCGGCGCCCAGTCACTGCTAGCTGCGGCCATCCGCTCAACAGTCAACATCGCGGTGCCAGAGGGAGCATCGAGTTTGGCGTCATGGTGAAACTCGAGGACCTCAGCTGTCTCAAACCATGGAGATGCCATCTCAGCAAAGCGCATCATCAAGATTGCACCAATCGCAAAGTTCGGGGCTATCAAACAGTTGCTGTTGACGAAGGTCTCACGAAAACTGGCGAGGTCCTCGGGAGTGAAACCGGTTGTTCCCACCACTGCGTGAACACCGTGAGACGCGCACCATGCAAGGTTGGACCGAGCCGCTTCAAGATGGGTGAAATCCACCATCACATCCGGCCCCACCTCAAGATGCTCAGGCCTACCCGCTATCTCAAGGTCTGTGTCTATGTTGGCGACCCGTCCTAGCAACTCACCTGCAGCCCCAGGATCTACAGCCGCCACCAGATCAAGATCTGTGGCTTCATCAACTGCACGACAAACGGTCGCACCCATGCGTCCAGCCGCGCCGAAAACACCAACGGTAATTGCCATCTCAGCTAGTTGACTTCGTCCGAGGTGGAACCTGCAACCGACCCTGGCGGTGGTGGCGGCGGTACGGAAGTACCGAGATTCGATGGGGGCGGCGGAGGCGGAACCGCAGCTGCACTAGCTGCTGGCGGCGGGGGCGGAGTGGAACCGCCGGGTGGTGGAGGCGGTGTGGACCCACCGGGTGGCGGCGGAGGAGTTGCAGCCGCTCCTGCATCATCATCTGACTTCGTCCCAAGTGGCCCATGTTCGGCTTCGTGAGCTTGCAGCTCAGCGATAATTCTGGCGATCTCGGCTTCACCATTGCCTTCATCACGGCCGGTCTGAACCGCGTAGTACCAGGCTCCGAGGCTACGCAGCAGCCCATCGGCTTTCTTCTTACCCTGAGCATCGTCAAGCATTCCTTGACCCTGCTTGACGGCCTGCTCGGCCTGAGCTTTCACCTTGTCAAGAAATCCCATGTCCCTGCTCCTTCGTCTCTGGCCCCTCATCAACGGGCACTAGCTAAGTATGGCTGCTCTTTCGAGTTCACGCGGCAGCCTTACCCAACTTGCTAGCGAATCAATGGGCAACTCTCCATCGCGACAACATCAGACACTGGGCAAGTTCCAGTAGCCGCGGCTTTCAAGCCGTAGTCCGACGTCGCTTCGACAAGCCGACCAACGTCGGGGCGCCCGCTCGGATCAAGGGAGCCCGACCGGGGCATCGTGGCAAGCATGACTTCGCTTGGGTTTGCTGGGACGATTGCCGATCGCGGGCTTTACCTATATGTTGTCTCAGAGCTGAACGGGGTACGGGAAACCAATGCGAGCCAAGCCATTGAGAGCGCTAGGAGCGATCGTATCTGTGAGTTGTCTAGCGCTTGTAGGGTGTTCTAGCGGTTCTGAGGCTCCGACGGTTACCGGGCCTTCGGGTCCTTCTACGACCTTGGTTGGACTCGTGACCGAGACTATGAAGGACGGCTCCACGACGTCGCCCAATGTCGTGGAGCCGTTGGTAGAGGTGGTCGATGATGCGGTGGCCGTGGTGTTCGAGCAGGTAAGCACGGTTGAGGGTCGCGTGCGGGAGTGCGTGCCATTGAAAGTCAAGGCCACGCCTGACGCTGTCGTCGAACTCCTCGGCAAGGAACCTAAACCGGCCGCAGTGTCGTTGGTGCGGGCGTGCGAACGAGCGATTGACTTGGCCGATGGATGGACCGGAGACGCCGACAGGGGCTGTGTGGCTCGGGAGTTGAGCTCGACCTCTGAGCTGGTTGTGCAGGCATTTCACAGCTCAGTGGTGGCGCCTGAGAGCAAGGTTGGAAGTTCTTACGAGGTCAAAGATCTCTCGAAGCGACTGAAGGAGTGCGGGACATGAACATGCGTGGTAATGGATGTCTTATTGTGTTGTGTTGGGGTGTATGGTGTCTTTGCTTGTGAGGGTTGGGGTTGTGTTGGTTGGTTGTGAGCGCAGTGGTGTGGTTGGCTGGTTGGTGAGCGCCCTGGTGGCGTGTGTTGTGGGGTCTGG
>JAGQSI010000069.1 GCA_020439605.1 Acidimicrobiales bacterium
ACGAAGGCTGATGTGATGAGGCCGGCTCGACGCTCTGTTACCTAGGTGTGGTTCGACCTTCGTCGCGCCCACATGACCCCAAACCCGCCGGCTCCAAAGATCAATGCCACACTGAGTGCTGCCTCTAACGGAAAGCCGGTGCGTGGAAGCGGACCCTGTGGTGGGTCTACTGGTTCTGGTGCAGGGGCTGAGCTAGGTGTTTTGGGTTGAGGATCCTCACTCGGCTCCTGTGGAGTAAGAGTCAATGCACATGACATTTCACTTTGATCCTCGCATGGGTGATCTACGTTGGTTTCGGGCCAGCCCTCTGGCGCATCGACTTCAAATCGATTCACGAAGCGGTAGTCCCATTTGTCCGAGTCGATCCTTACGGAAACCGTTAGGTCTTTTCGCTCTCCTGGTTCCATGTCTGCAAGCTCAGTCCAGGTGATGGTTCTGTCTTCAGCGTCCCAGACGCCGTCGTTGCTGATGTCAACGACGCTCAGCCCTTCGGGTAAATGATCAACTGCCGGCCCTAGGGCCTTCGCTGTAGCGGACCCTTCGTTGATGATTGAGAGGGTGTAGGTGACAATCTCTCCAGGCCTGGCATTGGACAGGTCCACCACCTTGTCTTGACGCAACGATGGCAGGGGAGTCTGGGTCACAGCGCATGACCATGCGGCATCATCGCTACAAGGGTGCTCAACCTCTGGCGCAGGACAGTCACTTGTGGTGCAGTCTTCTGGATTGTTTGTCACCAGGACCTTGTTGAGTAGTTCCTTGTCCCATTGGCCGTCATCGATCGTTACAACGACAGAGGCAACCACCGTCTCAGCCGGACCAAGCTCTCCTATATCCCAACTCAGAGTGTTATCTCCACCTTCGGCGATCTCGCCTTTGGTACTAGAGACAGATTTGCGAGTTACCCCTTCCGGCATCTCGTCGGTGGCGATAACTGTGGTGGCTGGAGCGCTGCCAGCGTTGGAAACCCTGATCGTGTAGGTGAGCTCATTTCCCGGTAGAGCCTCACTCAGATCCACAACTTTGTCCTGGACAAGCTTCGGGTTACCGACAGGGTTTGTGACCGTACTACCGCATCGTTCATCGAGACCTTCACCAATTCCCTCGGCAGAAGTCTGCACTCCTATCTCGAAGGCGCTTGGAGGCCCACCTAGTGGGACGCAGTCATTGATGCCCGTTATGTAGGCCGAATTGGGAACCAGAGAGTTGACGTCCACTAGGTCTGGATGAACCGGAGACTCCACACGAACCGAAAATGTCATGGTCCCTTCTGAGAGGGCTTCTACCGTACCTAGATCCCAAGTGATAGTTCGGGTGTCCGGGTCATAGGTTCCTCCGTTGCTGATCGATCCGACCTCGGGCGTAAGACCAGGGCGCAAGTAGTCACGCACCATCACACCGTGGGCTGGGAGCAGTCCAGAGTTTGAGTAGGTCAGTCTGTAGGCGTTGCGGACTCCGGGATAGAGGACCTGTGGATTGCCCTCCTCATCGAGTTGAGTCTCTTTGAGAATCGACAGGCCAGGAGCCTGTACCTCCACACTCACGTCGTTGGAGACAATGGGCAAGATTGGACCGTCGGACCCCTCGAGCACGACTGCTCCTACGTCGTTCGTGTAGATGTCACCAGCCCGGTTGCCAGAGGCAGCCATCGGGATCTGGACCAAGCGCGACTCGCCAGATAGAAGCTGTCTGTTATCAATCACTCGAATTGCGGTCACTGTGGATGGGTCAGCCGGCAGATTTGGTTGCCAGTTGGCTGATCCCCCAGGTTGATTGGAGGGTGCCTGAGGGTTGCTCGACAGCAGACCGGGCGCTGCAGTGCTGTATTGAATTGATTCGCTTCCAGGTCCACTTACAGCCCCGAGCAGCCCAGTGGAACCATGGAAGCTAGAAGGTGGCACCCGCCCGAGTGCGCCATCCCCGTTGAAGGGCAAGACGTCGATCATGTCGACAGCACCGATTGGCGACTCCCCTTGGTTCGTAAGACGTAGATCCCAGAACACGCCGGTGTTCGGGTATGTGGTTGATGGTGAAATGGTTGACTTTGAAACGTTCAATTGAAAGCGACCGCTTCTGAACCGGACAGTCTGTTGATCCGAGTTGGGATCCAGTTCTGCGCTTAGGTGGCTGAAGTCCGGAAGTCCTGGAGCTTGTATCCGCGCGGTGTTTGTCCAAGAGCTTCCTGGGACCGCCACTCCAGGTTTCGAACGAGCCCGGAACCTGATCTCGACCGTTGCTGGCGCGGCTAGCGGATCAAGTTCCCAGATGGTGTTGCTACCACTCACGGACTCCTCAATGAATGATGCTGTAGCTCCGTTGATCGAAACTCGAGATGTCAGTGGCACCATGTCGAATGGCGATCCTGGCTTGGCGAGATCCTCATCAGTGATCTCTATTCCGCTAACTAGGCCTGCGCCTTCAAGGGTCGCGCTCAGGCAGAACTCGACGGAGTCTCCGCTCGCAACCTCCCGGGTCTCGCCATCGGTTTCACAGACCCGTTTGTCAAAGGTGCTAACAGCATCTGCAACCACAAACCTGTCTCCTGAACGGCTGTCTCCGGAGTTGTCGTCAGGGTGGTAGATCTCTGCACCGCTAGTACCTATCCAGTCGCCGTCAACCGGAAGCGATGACGGGGTGAAGGTGGCGCCGTCAATTGAGCCGTTGACGCTCGTATTCCAGAATCCTCGGACCTGACCAGTGGTAGCGCTAGCAGGCACTTCGACTGGGACCTGCAGAACCAGTGAAATGTTGCGACCTTCAGAGCTGGCCTGCCCAACTGCGCCTGAAACATCAGCAAATGCCCGAACCGCATTGAAGGTTGATGGCCGTGTGGTGGTCCACGCTGCCATGTTGTTTCCACAGTTTCGGCTGGCGTCATTACCAATGATTGTCCCGTACTGGATTGTGATGGGACCGTGAGGTAGTTGAGCAACCTCTGGAGCATTGAGCAAACGCAAACCAACGACGTCTGCATGAGCATCACCGCCAGAAGTGACGTTCTGGGCGAACTTGATACACGTCATTGTGGCCACAACTCCCCTACCTACTGAGATTCTGGTGGGGGTGTTGGAACTGACCGCTTCAGCGGTGATTGCCTGTGTCCGGTAGGCCTTTTGATGGCCTCCGGATGACCAGTTGGCCGGGATAATTGCTGGGCGACGGTAGTTGGAATGGTTGCCGACAATGGCACTCTTGTCCACCCCGCTGATCCCGAAGTCACTATTCACCCATGCCGAGGATTGGTTGCGGTAGCCAGCATCAAGCACCTTGAACAGAGATGCTTGAGCTGAGTTGTTGGAGGGGTTGTAGTCGCCAACAGCGGATGAGCTACCGCGAGGTGTGCCGGCCACGTTGGTGACTGTGTTTGTGAAGTTGGTGGTTCCCACAGGAACGCTGTCGCCAGGTATGAACAAGGTGAGGAGCCCGCTAGTCACAACCGTGGATGCAGTGGAGCGATTGGCTATCACCATGTTGGAAAATCCAGAGGCAACGATCTCGACGGTCGTGTCAGTGGATGAGGTGGCGCTGAAACTCCACGATCCAGGCTCTGGAATGATCCAGTCTGTCGAATTCTGCGTTGCCGCTGGATCCACTGACGCTTCGGATCGAACAGGGCTTGTTCGGTTGAGCCCTACTGGTACGATTTGGCCGTGGGGATTGGTCGGATCATCTCCAGTGACGAGCCTCGTCCCAGGGAAACGGGCGGCGAGGTCTGACCAGTCGTCGGTGAAGGAAACTCGATCGAGAGGCAATCCTCCTCGACCCTGGTCAGAAGCAGTTCTTACGTCAAGTCGATATCGAACGAAGTGACCGTCTATTCCACTCGCGGTTCGTCCTGCAACCGTTGAAACGTGATGCTTGGACACGTCTACGCGGTTGGAGCCGGTAATGGTTAACGCCGGCAAAGCCACTGGGGCCAGAGCACCTACGCGCACTGTGCCTGTGAGCTGGTCGCCATTTGCTACATCGCCAGATGCCATCGCCGAGTAGTCCAATGCCACAGCAGTTCCCTGACGAAGCCGCCCCACGTTACAAACCAGTGTGCGTCGATCAGAGCTGATCGATGACCCTGAGTTACACACCGACGGCGGGTTGATACCGGGAGCTATTGGATCAGCGTCGCTGAAAAGCGCGTTAACGAGAGACACCGTGGCAACAACGTCAGATGTTGAGTCAGCACCGTTCTGGCTTAGATTCAGGCGGTAGGTGGCGATGTCCAAGGTCTGGATCTCGCCATCATCCGGGTCATCTGGGCTTGTTGAATCGCTCAGTATCGTCACCGCAACGTCCGTTCGGGGTGACCCAGTCTCCGCGAATGCTGGCAGCACAGAGGTTGCCAATATGAATGAGGCTAAAGCCGCCAAAAGTCCGGCGCGTAGCCGGCCCCATAGGGGTTGATACATGTACCTGTCTCCTCGGTACCGGATTTGTTGGCCCCATCCGGCGCTTCTACGCGGGCATGGTGCGAGCTACAACATCAAAGAGCACTTCGGTGGAACATCACCGCCATACGCCATGTCACGCAGCAGGTTCGGCTATTCCCTCTGGAAGATCCCACATGTGATCGAGCCGGCTCGGTCGCGGAGACACGATCAGTGAGATCAGCCGATCAACAGCAGGATTTTCCCAAACACTCTGTCCGTCTATAGCCCGCTGCAACATCCCCCCGATCCCGTTGCGTGGATAGCCCATCATCAATATCGTCAAAGCTCGAGCAGATACCGGCGACAAGCCAATATCGCTGGCCAAAATCTGCCTCAAGCGTGCAGCCGTCCTCGGGTGGACAGGAGGATTCTCCACCACAGTTTCAACCGCGCTATTTGCGAGTTGCGGATCCATTCCCGTCTCCACCAGTCGGTCAACAAGTCTGCTCAGCGTTTCTCGAAGCAGTCGCAGCTCACTCGAAGGAGCATCTCTCCCCCGATATTTGCGATCAGAAACCTCGACTATTCCTACAAAGGTCTCAAGGTCCCAACCTTCGATCGACACCACTCGGTTCAACGATGAAGCCCTAAACACCGCCTCGCTGCCCCGCCTAAGTTCTGATTGAGAGACCCAGCACCGCATTGACACATCCATTTGGCGACCTGCTCGCACCGCTACCAGACGTGCACCCGCCCAAGTTGACACCGCACCGGTTTGGGTTGCTTCCCACGCCGCTAGGTATGCCGAGGACCAGACATCTTCGATTAGATCCCGCCGAGGAGAGAGAATCGAAACGGCTGCGCCCGCCGCCCATCTTGCAACTTCATCCTGATCCATTGGGCGAATGTAGCCGCCACAAGCATCAAATAGTCATGAAATATCATATAGCTACTCGAAAGTAGCTCCCTAGGGCAGACCGGATGAGGGCGAATCGGCCCAGCGGTAAAGGCCGAACAAGCCGTCAGTTGGAACTGATGCAACTACTCAGAAACGATCGCGAAACTCAGCGGTCTCGTAGAGCTCAGTGACCATCTGTAGTCCCGATTTCCCGCTACTCAGAAGTGAGCTATGGGTCGGGCCATCCACGCCATGGCCAAGCAAGACTTCGTATAGTCCGACGATGAAGACGGAACGGCTCATTGCGCTCACATATCCTGAGTTGGTGAAGAAGCTCGCCATTACGGCACCTCTTGAAGTACCGCTCCTAAGACGGTTCACCCAATAGATCCTCCCCCCTGAATCTGGCGCCCGCTTGAATACGTTCTGGTAGGCCATGGTCACGAACGCATCGTCAGCCATGGACTTGAAGGGAGCACTATTTGCGATGTGATTGCCGATCGCTCCGATCGTCTTAGATCCATTGTGCAACGCAGCCATCCAGTAACTCCACTCTTTGTGGGTCGGAATACGCGAATAGAAGGCCACATAAAGACGAATTAGGTTCCCGCTTCTGGCATCGAACTCCTGTGACTTGACCAGTGCATCCGCTAACGCCGCCTTTGGCATCCCCTCGTTATACCGACTCCGCCATCTGTTCATGTCGGCAGTGGAAGGACTTCGGCGCAGGAAGTCGATCCACATCTGCGCGGTATAGGAATCCGCAGTCTTGAATGGAGCGAAGTTCGGGTCCGCCAGCGTGGGCGTTGGAGGATTGACAACCTTCGATGCAGCGATGGCGTCCACCATATTCAGGGCTAAGCGAACCGACCCCGAGCTGTAGACCTTGCATTCGCCTGTGATAGTCCCGCCGGTTGGACAAAGGTGATTTAGAGATGGTTCTCGAACCAAGTTCTTGCCTTTGCCTGCCGTACCACACGCCGACCCCGCCTCTATCAGCGCCAAGCAAGGTTGGGCTCGGGTGGGCTGACGATTCGGGCTAATGAAGCGACCACCATCGAAGAAGCCAACCCCGTTTTCGGCCGCCAGAGTTCGCCCAGCGTTGAAGATCAGTTCGCTGTCGGTGTTCGAGGTGGCACGGGCAGGAGCCCCCATGATCACCACCCGTGTCCGGCCATTGTTGAAGAGGTTGATCAACTTCTGGATGTCCTCGTCGTACTTGGCGACAAGGGCGCTGCCCCGCTCAGCGTTGGTGCATGGCTCGCCGATCATGGTCGAATTTCCCGAGTAGTTGATGACCACGACATCGGGAACGTAGGTCAGCTTCGCAGCCTCCTTGAGTCCCGCACAGGGCACACCCATGAACCTGACGCCGCTCCAGTCCACCCGATATCTGTTCAACCAGAAGTTCGCGAGCCCAGAACCACGAGCCTCAATGGTGATCGAATCACCAAGAACGAAGACTCGTGCTCCCTTCGGCGCTGCAACTGCACCTGCTGGAGGTGGTGCCAAGACTGTTAGCGCCAATACTGGCGCCAGCAGGACTACCGCTATCGCTGCTCGGAAGTTTTTTCGCATACCTCTACCCCTAGAACGCCTTGCGCGTCCAACATTCCACCGTTGTTGATTGTAGGCCAGGAAGCACCCACATTGACGGCGCTTCTCAGGCAACTCGCTGCACGCGGACCTAATGAGTGAATTCGATCTGTTACCTCCCTGCGCAAAATTAGGGTTGGAGATCCGTTTGCTCGCAGGAGGGCCCACCCTCCCACTAACACTTCACCTAGACCGTCCATAGACCGGCCAAATGGCG
Organism: Acidimicrobiales bacterium; assembly: GCA_020439605.1. Classification (GTDB taxonomy): domain Bacteria; phylum Actinomycetota; class Acidimicrobiia; order Acidimicrobiales; family Iamiaceae; genus Aquihabitans. The sequence goes on from JAGQSI010000069.1 coordinate 7,076, forward strand.
TGTGGTCAAGACCAAATCAAGGTGAGATGCCGCCCCCCTAACAGTCGGTGACCTTAGCGGCTGCGCTTGGTTCAGGCCTTTTACCTTGCATGCCCAACATTTCCGCCCAGAGTCCCCCCGACCAAGAAGTCACCACCGTCGCGCATGTGAGCACGCTCCAGAATCTCTCTCTGACTAGCAACTTCGGCTGCGCTCCTCCTCCGAGGGACTCAAGCACAAGTGCAGCGGCTACTCCGAATACGGCAACCTTTGAGCGCTTCTTGCTTTCCAGTCTCGCAAATAGGCCAATAAGGCCGAGGAATACAGGAAGCACGGCCACGCCTACTAGTTGGCGAGGCCTAATCCGGGCGTCCTTCTCTAATAGATAGCGAGCCTTCCAACGACCAAAGCCCCAATACTGGGTGGCGATTGATCGCAATGATTCACGAGGCGTGTAATCGACCTGCAAGATTGGTTCGAACCAGATCAGACCATATCTGCTGAGACGCTGATTCAAGTCGTAGTCTTCATTGACATCGAGTGACTCGTCCCACCCGCCGACTGACAAAAGGTCGTGGCGACGGAACGCACCGAGATAGACCGTATCTGCTGGTCCGGCCAGGCTGCTTCTACGATACTTTGCCATGCCCATAGCAAACCGATTGTTCAAACCTCTGGCAATACCTGTTTGCCGAGAGTTCGCACTGAGAGCGACAGCATGTTGGGAACCACCCACCACCATGATCTCCGGTTGTGCCAAAACCTCTTCACAGATCTCTAGGTAGCCTGACGGAATTGCACTACGTGCATCCACGCGGACGATCAGTTCACCGGTGGATTCCTGTAGGCCCAAGTTGAGATTTGAACTTCGGCTGCCGCCAGGGTTCTCAACGACCTTCAAGGTCGGACCCAACGATCGTCGCAGGAGGGCTCGCACATAATCGGCAGTTCCGTCTTCGGGCGAGGCGTCCACGAGAACTATTTCTGTGCGTTCCTTCGGCCACGATTGCGCTAGGACCGCGTTGATACATCGACCGATTCTGTCGCGTTCTCCCAATGCTGGGATCAGAATGGAGATCATTGGCTGGGTTTCAACCACAGTAAATACCAAATCCTTGGTGACCTAAGCAGTGTGAGGTTTCGTAGGTAGTGCTCGGCAGGTTCATGCAGCAATTGTGGACTCAGATCTCAGTATCGCGCTCCCGGCTGGTTTGGCCCACTCAACTCGACCATCTGGTGGCGCTCGCTAGTCAACCGGCGACTCAATCTTCTTCGTGCTTCCTACATCCAAGTCCAAGTGCTCGGGGCATGACTCACCTCAACGCCGGCCATGAGCACAGATGTGGCTACGGTACCCATCGATGAAACGACAGGAGAAGGCCGACCGTATCGGAGAAATCCTTGACGATCTCTACCCAGAGCCTCCGATACCTCTAGATCACGTGGACCCCTACACGTTGCTCGTGGCGGTGGCGCTTTCGGCACAAACCACCGACAAGAAGGTCAACGAAATCACCCCAGCCCTCTTTGCTGAGGCACCAACGCCAGAAGCGATGGTAGGTCTCGGGCCGGAGCGTATCTTGGAGCTCATACGAGAGGTAGGACTAGCGCCTACCAAGGCAAACAATTTGTGGCGGGCGGCTCTTCAAATCGTGGAGTCCGGCGGAGAACTGGTACCCG
>JAGQSI010000006.1 GCA_020439605.1 Acidimicrobiales bacterium
TCTCGACCATCGGATGCGACCGCACCAATACGCACCCGCTTGTCGAAACCTTTGGCGTCAACCATCTGCGAAGCCACGGTGCGCATCCAGATCAGTTCATAGAGACGAAGCTGATCTGCTCGAAGCTCTCCAGCAACCTGGGCCGGGGTTCGGAAGGTTTCACCGGCTGGACGAATTGCTTCGTGGGCCTCTTGGGCGTTCTTTACCTTGCGGTCATAGGTGCGTGGAGCCGCTGGTAGATAGTCATCGCCGTAGAGGGAGCGAACCTGGTTGCGAGCCGCTGTGAGGGCGGTCTCCGACAGCGTGGTGCTGTCGGTACGCATATAGGTGATGTAGCCGTTCTGGTAAAGATCTTGAGCCACCCGCATGACCTGAGCAGAGCTCATGCGCAGCTTGCGACCACCTTCCTGCTGGAGAGTGGAAGTCATGAACGGCGCCTTGGGTTTGGACGAAAACGGCTTGTCCTCAACCGAACGCACACTGAAGGTGGAACCGGCCAACGCATCGGCGAGCCCACGAGCAGCCTGCTCGTCCAGAACCACCGACGACGTCTTGACCAATTGGCCTTGATCGTTGAAGTCCTTACCAGTTGCCACCTTGGCGCCGTCCAGGCCAACAAGCGTTGCAGTGAAGTCCGGCGTGGTTGGGAAAAGAGCTTCAATATCCCAGTAGTCAGCAGAGTTGAACGCGATCCGTTCACGCTCACGCTCAACCACCAGACGCACCGCTGGTGACTGCACACGCCCAGCAGACAGGCCCCGGTTCACCTTGCGCCACAGCACCTCAGATACCGGGTAACCAAAGAGACGGTCCACGATGCGACGGGTCTCTTGCGCGTCCACAAGACCCTCGTCGATCTCACGCCAGTTCTCAACAGCATGTTCGATGGCAGCGGGGGTGATCTCGTGAAACACCATTCGCTTGACGGGGACCTTTGGCTTGAGCACCTGCAACAGGTGCCAGCTAATGGCTTCTCCTTCGCGATCCTCGTCGGTTGCGAGATAGATCTCGTCGGCTTCTTTGAGCAGCGACTTGAGTTTGCGGATCACGTCCTTCTTGGACGCATGAACCTCGTAGGTGGGCTCAAAGCGGTTGTTCACATCGATGTTGAGACCACTCGCTGGCAGGTCACGAATGTGACCCACAGAGGATTCAACGTTGTAGCCACCACCCAAAAAGCCCGCGATGGTTCGGGCTTTGGCGGGGCTCTCGACGATTACCAACGGTTTTGACACGGCCGCTAGAGAACGCCATAAAGACCCACTCTGTCAACACCTGAGCTTTTTGAGGGTTGGCAACAAGACGCATCGGGCGGCCACGCTGGTAGGCGATGTCAGTTGTTTTGACGCCTTCCACCCGCTCGCAGCGCTCCCGTCTGGCCCAACTCGGGCTCATGATTTTTGTTGCATCGCTGCCGATTGCGGCGATCCTCGCTGCACTCGTGACCTGGGCGGCGGCCGGCGTGTTTGTGGTGGTCTGGACGGTCGGTCTTTTGCTCGGGGCAAGCCAGCAAAGAATCTCCAGCCTGAAGGTGGATGACAACGGCATGCAATATGAGGCTGGCAACTTCGTACTGCGAGCAACTTGGGCAGACATTGAGCGAATCGAGCGAGCTGACCTGCCCGCCGGCCCGACCGAAGCTTTCGTGTTGAACCGGGGGCGGCTGCGTTGGGCCAAGTCCGCTGAAGCGAGGGCACAGGTCACTCAGCGGGGCTGGGACAAGCTCATCCCGATCGACGAGTTCGCTCCGCAATGGCCCAAGGGACGTCTCGCCGATGAGGTCAGAGCACACCGCCCGGACCTGCTCAAGCAGCTCAAATCAGACTGACGCACCCAAGTAGGCGGCTGTCAACGCGGCTAGGTCCACCTCCGAGGCTGGGCCCGCCCACGCCACCTTGCCCAGATCGAGCACAACCACTTGGTCCGCCAGTTCCAGCACTGTGCCTGCTTGTTCCTCAACCAGGACCAAAGAACAACCGAGATCGCGTAACTCGCCAAGCGCCTCCACCACGGTGGCAACGGCCATTGGAGCAAGGCCCAAAGACGGCTCATCGGCAATGAATACTGCGGGAGGATCCGCTAACGCCACCGCCATCGCCAACTGTTGCTGTTCTCCCCCAGACATGAGCCCTGCAAGTTGTGAGCGGCGTTCGCCAAGGATTGGGAAACGATCCCGGGCATTCTGACGGGCCTTGTCGCTGCGTAGCCGTATAGCGAGGTTGTCATCCACGCTGAGGCCCGGGAAGATGCCACGGGCCTCAGGGGCGAGCACCAGACCTCGGCGTGCGCGTTCGAATGGTGCCATGTGGCTGATGTCCACCCCATCGAGCCATACAGATCCACCACTTTGAGTGAGAGCCCCTGCCACTGCAGCGCACATGGTTGATTTACCAGCGCCGTTGGCACCGAGCACAGCAACCACCGAGCCCCTTGGCACGACCAGATCTATCCCGTGAAGAACCTCAACTTCGCCGTAGCCAGCACGTAGGCCCCGAATCGCGAGCACCGGATCGGATACTGGATCGGATACCGACGCCGAGCCCTCAACCTCGCTCGTAGCGGGCTCGTCGGTTGGCTGGTCTGCGGGCGTGGCAACAGGCTCGCCGATGGGCTTGGTAATGGGCTCGTCGGTGGGTTCGTCAGTGGGCGTGGCACTGCGTTTGGCGTTGCGACGTTCACGGGCCGCTCCCCCAACTTCGGCAAGGATCCCGTCGGGTTCACGAGCTAGACCAACCGCCCCGAGACCAAACAGCAATGCCGCCAACTCTGGCGAGGCCAGCAGTTCTCGGACTCCACCGGGAATCCAACCCCATGGAGCACCTTGCCAACTCGAACCAATCCCTTCAAGCACAACCGGAAACGCCGCATAGACCAATCCGGCTAGTACCGCCCCACCGGGTCTACGTATGCCGAACGTGACCGCTACCGCCAACCACACCAGACCAAGCAACGGTGGGGCGCTGGTGTTGGTCATCGGCGAGTTGACCAGAGCGAAGAACGCTCCGCCAAGACCCGCGAGCGCTGCGGAGATTGCGAACAGGACAAGCTTCGTGCGAACAGGGGCCACACCCGATGTAGCCGCAGCAACCTCCGAGGACCGCACAGCGAGAATGGCCCTGCCAGTAGCTGAGCGTTCCAGGTTGGCGATGATCCCAACCACACCAAACACCACCAGCAACAACACCGTGGTCATCACAGCTGGCTCGCCGAGATCGATCGGCCCGTAGACCGGTTTGGGAATGGACCATCCCCTAGATCCGTTACGAACACCTTCGAGTTGAAAGACAAGGCGATCACCAACGAACGCGAGTGCCAGAGTGGCCAACGCGAGCGACAGTCCGCCCAGACGCAGTGAAGGCAGCGCAACAAGCAAACCAACCAGTGCAGCCACCACTACCGCTGCGAGCGCCGCGACCCAGAACTCAAGCCTGCCGTTGACCATGATGACAGGCACAGTGCTTGGCCACTGGTGGTTCACCAGCCATCCCGCAGTGAAACCACCGATCGTAACAAACGCGGCTTGGGCCAGATTGATCATTCCCCCGAGACCAGTCACCACCACGAACGACAACAGCACCAATGACAACGCCAAGCCACGATTTACCACTCCACCCCAGTAGGCGTCGGCCATGAACCATGCGTAACCCGCCAAACCAAGCGCGGCGACGATCCATGGCGCTCGCCTTCTCCACGGGCTCAGATCTGATCGAGGATCAGCACTAGGTGCGTCCTCGGCCACAGAGCCGGCCTGACGGCCCTTGGTGGGCATGAAGAACAACAGCCCGAACAACAATAGGAACGGCACGGCACTGCGAAAGCCGGACAGGTCTGTGAGAACCTTCGGGGCATATCCATGCACCAGGTTCTGGATCACCCCTAGGCCAAGCCCCGCGGCAAACGCCACTGGCACAGAACGCAACCGTGCTGCGACGGCAGCAGCGAATGAAGCCAACACCACCACATGGAATGTGATGGGCGACAGGTCGAACAGCGGTGCGATGAGCACCCCAGCTAGACCAGCAAGCACCGATGTGATCGCCCACACCCGACGCGATGCGCGATCCGTGTCGATTCCTCGCAGTTGAGCAAGTCCTTGACGATCTACAGCAGCGCGTGTCTCTAGACCGAGACGAGTCTTTCGTAACAGATACCAGAGCACTGCGGCACTCAGTGCAGCAGCGATGAGCACCGCTAGCTGATCGGAGTTGATGGCCACACCACGGGTGATGGTGAAGGTGTTGGCAGGTACAGGACCGATGCCAGGTGGGCGCACCCCAACGTCTCCACCAAGCCTCGCAAGCTCCATCCCGAAGAGGGAATGGCCTGCCTCAACCAGCAGCAACATTGCGGCCGGCAACGCAATCAACAGACCAATAGAACCAACTAGACGTGCGGTCTCAGGGGCATGGGACAGCCTTCTGAACAACAACGCATCAAGTGCTACACCCAACGCGGGTGCAAAGACCCCGATCGCCAGGATTGCAGCAGGGATTATCGCCAACCCCAGACCGCCCTCGGCGCGAGGTTGGTGGAGCAGGTAATAGACGAGTGCCGTGGCATAGGCAACAGCGCCATGACCGACGTTGAAGATCCCCGAGGTCTGGTACGTGAGTACCAGACCAGATGCGAGGATGGCGTATAGACCGCCGGCCACCGCTCCTGCGATGACCAGACTCCAGAATTCGATCATGTTGCGCTGCGCCTAGCCACGGCTCTCATTGGGTGCGGGTTAACCGATCTCGATGTTGTCGCCGCACACCAACGGGACTACCGGCACGAACTCTTTGCCCTTCACCTCGGTTAGCGCACTACAAGGAACAGCCTGGTTGTGCTTGGCCGGCCAGTCAGAAGGCCCAACTGCACCTTCCATCTCGTAGGTGAAATCTCCACCGTTGAGTGTCTCGAGGAACTTCTCGACCGTCAGGTCCTCGCCGGTTTCTTCCAAGGCTTTGATGAACATGTCAGCGGACCAGTATCCGGCCACGAGCGAGAGGCTCAGTTTGGCATCTGCCTTGACGGCATGTACCGCGTCGATGAGTTCCTTGTTCGCTGGAAGTGCTGGATCCATACCGAACTGGGTGTTGACAAACACCCCGTCGTAACCATCGGCACCCAACAGCAGTGGACTGTAGGAGGGGGTGATGATCATGCCTTCGTAGTTGGCTGCTTGAAGCGCTGCGGCGAGCTTGGTGCCAGACAGTGTTGCTTGCAGGTAGATGATGTCGGGCGCATCGCCTCCATCTGCCTTGAGCAGCTCGGTCACGAATGGGCTGGCGTCGCCAAGCACTTCTGGAGGGCCGGGTAGCACTGCACCGTCGTAGACCACCTCAAAGCCTTGGTCCTCTACCGATGCCGACAACAAGGCGATGCCACCGCGGGCGCCGTCGTTGTCCTCACCGATGAACGCAACCGTCTTGTCGGCGTCCCCGTCGAAGTATTCCTTCAACGTGGTTCCGAGGGCGTTGGAGCCAACCTTGAGTGATGGATGAGTCACACATCCGGTGATTCCGAAGGCCACTTCGTTCTCACAGAAGGATGGGTTGACGCCGTAGCCAAAGGTCGGGATGTCATTCTCAACGATGAAGTCGCCGGCGCCGGGCAGCCCGCTCATCATCGGCAACAAAGCAAACGCCTTGTCCTTCTCGATGAGTTTGCGGACGTTGTCGAGGTCCTTGGCTGGTTCGTTGTTCGAGTCCTGTGCTCCCAAGAACTCCAGTTGGCGCCCGTGTACGCCGCCGGCGTCGTTGGCAACCTTGAAACGAGCTTCTACGCCAAGGGCTGCGTCTCCGAAGAAGGGTGCGTAAACAGAACCGCCAACAACGATCTTGTCGTCGGTGATCCCACGCGTGGTACGAGTCTGCTCGGCTCCCTTGTCCTTGTCCTTGTTGGAAGCTGCAGGGCCCTCGTCTTCAACGCTCTTTGAGCAGGCCGAGGCCAACAGCAGCGATGCAACGCCGAGCGTTGCTGCTATTGAGCGGGTGAGTGTGCGTTGCACTGGGTTCTCCTTTGGTGGTGTGGCTGTAGTTCAGATAGTGAGTTGATGGCTGGGTTGATGGCTGGGTTGATGGCTGGGTTGATGGCTGGGTTGATGGCTGGGTTGATCAAGCGGACACACCGAGGTAGGCCTCGGCAACCGCTGGGTTGTTACGGATTTCCTCGGGGGTGCCGGTGGCGAGCACTCGACCGAGGTGCAAGACCACGATGCGATCAACGTTGTCCATCACGAAGCCAACGTCATGCTCAACAAGCAACACGGAGGTTCCTTCATCGTCTCGCAGCGATCGCACGATGTCGCCAAAACGATCGGCCTCGCCGTGGTCGAGTCCTGAAGCTGGTTCATCGAGCAACAGAACCGAAGGTTGATCGACTAGCGCCCTGGCCAATTCAACGAGCCGAGCAGTTCCAATCGGCAGGCCTGCCGCTCGTTCATTTCGGATTGAGCTGAGGCCGCAGCGCTCAAGCACTTCGCCCGCACGTTGCCTGCGCTCGTTCTCAAGTCGGCGGCGCGCTATCGGTGCAACCAGATCTGCGAGCACTCCTCCGTTACCTCCACGCCATTCGGTGGCTACAAGGAGGTTCTCCTCAACGCTCAACCAGCCAAATAGCTGTACCCTTTGAAAGGTTCGACGTAGCCCAGACCTGGCGCGACGATGCGAAGACCACGCCGTGGCGTCTTGTCCGTTGAGCTGAACCTTTCCACGATCCGCTAACCGCACCCCTGAAATCACGTCGAACAAGGTGGTCTTACCCGCACCGTTGGCACCTATGAGCCCGCAGATCTCGCCCTCGTAGAGTTGCAGTGACACCCCGTCGAGCGCGGAGATGCCACCGAATCGCACCCCAATATCTGTGAGGTCCAGTGCTTTGTTCTTGATGTCGACCGTCACTCGCTTCCCCCTGAAAGCCTGTTGCGGTCACCCCCACACTAGTGGGTCAAAAGTCACACCTTGACCAGATCCGGATAACCACCACCTCCACCGAGTCGCTAACGTCGCTCGGAGCTAGTCGGGCCGAGCCAAGGAGCCGTAAATGTCCACCACCCGCTTTGAAGGCGCAACAGCGATCGTCACCGGCGCCGCATCAGGAATTGGCCGCGCAACTGCGCTTCGCCTCGCTGCTGATGGCGCCAAAGTGGGCTGTGTTGATCTAGCCGATGCGGTGGATGAGACCGTTGAGCTCATTCGCAACGCTGGCGGTACCGCGGTCGCAGCTCGGGTGAACGTGACCGACGAACAAAGCGTGGCTGCTGGCGTAGAGACAGTCACCGCAGCGCTCGGGCCAGCAACGATTCTTGCCAACGTTGCCGGTGTCTTGCGTTTCGGGATATTCCATGAATCGAGCGTGGAAGATTTCGATCTTCAGATCGCGGTCAACCTGAAGGGACCGTTCCTGATGTCTCGGGCAGTCATCCCTCACATGCTCGAAGCCGGCAAGGGCGCCATTGCCAACGTTGCTTCTTCGGCGGGGATGTTCGGCCAGGCGTACATGCCCGGATACGCGGCCTCGAAGGGTGGCGTGGTGATGCTCACTCGTGCCATTGCCTGGGAGTATCACAAGGTTGGCATCCGAGCCAACGCTGTATCTCCGGGCGGGGTGGACACGTCCATGACCGGCCAGGTTGAGTTCCCGAAGGACATCGATTTCAGTCTCGTCAAAAAGACCGTCGCCCCCAACTACCAGATGATGCAACCCGAGGAACCCGCCGCGCTCATTGCCTACCTCTGCTCTGGGGAAGCAGCAGCGATCAATGGTGCAGTAATCCCGATCGACTACGGCATCACCGCCTGATTCGGGGGTACGGTCCGGATATGGACTTTGCCTTCTCCCCGCGCTGTGAGGAACTTCGCAGCGAACTGCTCGACTTCATGGACTCTCACGTCTATCCGGCCGAGTCCGTCTACGCCAGCCAGATTCAAGAGAGTGGAAATCCGCATTCGCATCCTGCGGTCATGGAGGAACTCAAGACCGAGGCCCGCAAGCGCGGTCTGTGGAACCTGTTTCTTCCCCACAAGACCAAATGGACAGATGGGCTCTCCAACCTGGACTACGCACCTCTCGCAGAGATCATGGGCCGAAGCCATATCGCTTCGCAGGCCTGCAACTGTTCGGCGCCAGACACCGGCAACATGGAACTGCTCACGATGTTCGCCACTCCCGAGCAACAAGAAGAGTGGCTCTATCCCCTTCTCGAAGGTGAGATCCGCTCAGCGTTCGCCATGACCGAACCAGCCGTTGCCAGCTCAGATGCAACCAATATCGAGTGCCGTGTTGAGCGTGTCGGCGATGAGTACGTGATCAACGGACGCAAGTGGTGGATATCGGGCGCCGCCGACGAGCGTTGCAAGTTGTTCATCTTGATGGGCAAGACGGACCCGAGCGCTCCTCGCCATCTCCAACAGTCCATGGTGCTAGTGCCCCGTGACACCCCGGGCGTTGAGATTGTTCGGTCGCTTCCCGTGTTTGGATATCAGGATCAAGAGGGCCACTGTGAGATCATTTTCACTGACATGAAGGTTCCGGTGACCAATGTTCTCGGGACCGAGGGAAGCGGTTTTGCTCTGGCCCAGGCTCGCCTCGGCCCTGGCCGCATCCACCATTGCATGCGTTGTATCGGTGCCGCCGAACGGGCTCTTGAGCTGATGTGCAAGCGGGTTACGGAACGGGTTGCCTTCGGTAGGCCGCTCGCTGAACAAGGCGTGATCCGTGAGTGGATCGCGGACTCTCGCATGGAGATCGAGCAGGCTCGGCTACTCACCTTGAAAGCCGCCTATCTGATGGACACCGTGGGCAACAAGGGTGCCGCGGTTGAGATCTCGGCCATCAAGGTTGTGGCACCCAACGTGGCGCTACGGGTGATCGACCGAGCGATCCAGGCCCACGGTGGCGCAGGGGTGAGCGACGATTTCCCCCTTGCTGGCATGTATGCGGGGATTCGCACGCTGCGCCTGGCCGATGGTCCAGATGAGGTGCATCGTCGCCAGGTAGCCAAGCGAGAACTGGGCCGCTACTCATCGGTAGAGGTTCCACCAGATGTTGGTAGGCGCTGAGCCACGACGCTCAATGCAACAGAGCCGGCTATCGCTGCAAGGACCGACGCTCCCAGGATCCCGATCTTTGCACCTTGCAATAGGTCAGGGTGGTCCGCATAGGCAAGGCCGGCTACAAACAAGGACACGGTGAAGCCAATACCAGCCACCGCCGACAGGGCCACGAGTTGAATGAACCGCACCCCTTCGGGCAACACGCCAATACGGGCCTTGATCCCAGCCCAAGAAAATAGGGATATGCCAAGTATCTTCCCAACCACCAGTCCAACAGCCACCGCTATGGCAACGCCGGTGCCCGCCGAGCTGGTCGCCTCAGGCCCAAAGCGAATTCCAGCGTTTGCCAGTGCGAAGATCGGCACGATCACGTAACTGGTCCATGGATGCAACGCGTGTATGAGACGATCGGTGACCGGAACCGATTCGCTCAACAAGAACGAAACTCGTCGGATCTCAGCTGCATCAAGATCGGCGCGGTTCTCAAGGTCGTCAACGATCACTTCTGCTTGTTCGGGACTGAGAAAGGCCAGTGCTGGGGTCAACAGTCCAAGCACCACACCCGCAATGGTGGCGTGTACACCTGACTTGTATACGCACAGCCACAGAGCAAACCCGGTGACCACATAGGCAACGAGATACCTCACACCCATCTTGCGCATCATCACCACAACAGCGGTGATTAAAGCAGCAGCAATCAGCCACTTCATGGACAACGCGCCCGAGTAGAAGACCGCTATGACAATGATCGCTCCGATGTCGTCCACGATTGCCAGCGTGAGCAGGAACACCTTGAGCGCACTTGGCACCCTGGAGCCCAATATGGCAACAACTCCCAGGGCAAAGGCGATATCTGTGGCCATCGGTATGCCCCAGCCGTGACGAGCCTCACCGTTAGCAATCAATACGAAGATCAGCGCCGGAACAACCATTCCCCCCAAAGCCGCAATCGCCGGCAGAGCAGCAGCACGCCTGTCCCGAAGCTCACCAACCACCATTCGCGCTTGATCTCGAGGCCAACCACGAAGAAGAACACCGCCATCAAACCGTCGTTGATGGCGTGGGCCAACGAATCCTTCACGGTGAACGAACCAATCGAAATGGTTAGCGACGTGTGAAAGAACCGCTCATAGGAATCGCTCCAACCCGAGTTGGCCCAAACAAGCGCCGCTATTGCCGCGCAAACCAGCAGGATCCCTCCTGATGCCTCAACATGCAGGAACGCCGAGATCGGCCTGCCCAATCGACGAGCGAGCACACGGTCGCTCTGAAGCCAGGTACGGGGCAGAGAATCGGCCATAAAAGAATTGCTCGGTTAGCGAGGCTCAGTTGAACCCGGCCGGGCCATGAAATGCATGACAACCGATGTTCCGTCGGCTGTTCGGTTGAAACTCACTTCGTCGGAGAGCATCCGAAGCAGAGGAATACCCAGGCCTCGTTCGTGGTCGAGACGCGCCGGATCTGTCACCTCTGGATGAGGTTCCAAGCTTTCTGGGTCGAAGCCTCCCGCGTGATCTATGACCTCAACCGTGACAGTCCCTTCATGGCTCGAACAGCGCATGGTTACTGGAGTCGTGAGGTGATTGCTGGAGATCTGAGCCTGAATCGCGTTTGTGCAGGCCTCCGATATGGCCAGTCGAACATCTGCTGCTCGGTCATCATCAAATGCAGGGTCTGCAGCCACTATTGCCCCAATAACGAGGCGAGCCACTGATACAACTTCTGCGCGCGCAGGGATCTCCAGATCTATGACCTCAGGAGTTCTCTGCAGCTCCACGACCGTCAGATACCAGGGGACGGTGGTTGCGCAGTGGCCTCATCGACACTTGGGTGAATATTGAACACGGCGTCTAGCCCTGTGATCTCGAAGATCTTCAGAAGTCGCTGTTCTGCGGATACGAGCCGGAACTCTCCGCCGTGGGTCTTGACCCGTTTGAGGCCGCTGATCAGCACTCCGAGGCCAGTGGAATCAATGAAATCCACGGCTTCCAAGTTCACCACAAGGTTATGTTTGCCCTCGCTGAGCGCAGCGATCATCTGATCTCGAAGTCGAGGGGCTGTTGCCACATCGATCTCACCGCCCACACCTAGGACAGTCCACGACCCCTGTTGACCAACGTCGATTCGTAGGTCCATCTAACGCTCCTGGGCTGGTACTTGTCTTGGGGGTGCAGGCTAGCCGTAGCGGCATCCATTTGCAGCAGACCAACAGTCGGTTTCCAAGTTGTTCACCAACCGGTATTCCTGCAGCGCTCAGGCCGGGTCGAGAATCACTACCGGGATCTCCCGGGTTGTAGCAGCCTCGTAGCCAGCAAAGCCGGGGAAGTCGGCCTTCTGTCGCTCCCAGATCTCCGTGCGCTCGTCACCTTCAGCTGTTCGCGCCATGAATGAGTTGGTCCCAGTGCCGATCTCGGCACTTACCGCGGGATGGGCAATGAGGTTGTGGTACCAGGCGGGATGAGTGTCGGCGCCAGCCTTGGAGGCGAACACGGCAATCCGGCCCTCGCCGAGGTCCTGATACATCATCGGCGTGATGCGAGCCTCGCCGCTGCGAGCGCCGGTGTGGTGCAAAAGCAGCAAGGGAGCGCCTTCGAAGTTGCCCCCGACCTTGCCGTTGTTGGCTCGGAACTCGGCGATGATCTGGGCATTCCAGTCTGCGTAATCAGTCATGGTGTGGCTCCTTAGCTCTGTATCTTGCGGGTGGTCCAGTTGCCCTCGGCGGGGCAGCCGTTGTGGCTAGCTCAGCGAAGCGGCAGATAGCTCACCTGATTGTCCCACTCACCGTCCAAGCTCGCTTCAACTGTGAGTGACATCATGGACCACCTCTCGGCCAACCATAGACGGACGGTAACGACATCGGATCGGCTCACCAGACCAACAGCCCGTTTTCCAAGGTGTTCACAAACCGGCCTCCCTAGAGCGAGGGCACTTCGCTCCGACTGGTGATACATTCCCCCATCATGCGGGAATCGAAAGGCGACGAGATCGTGGGCGGGATCGTGGACCTCGCTTCGGATAGAACATTTGAGGGCATACACAGCACTGCGCCGATGCCGTTGGTGCCGTGGGTTCTCGGGAACCTTGATCTGACACGGACCAGATCGGTATTCGACCTCGGCTGCGGCATCGGACGCTTCGCTCTACCGGTAGCAAGCCTGATCGCCCCGAACGACGGAGAGGTTCATGGGATCGATCTGGATCCCCGAGCGGTAGAGGAGTTCAATCGTCGCGCTCATAACGCCGGCCTGAGAGCCGAGGCGACCCAGGGCAACATATTGGCCAAGGCAGCAATTCCCAATGCCCGCTTCGACATGGTGATGTTGAACTTTGTTCTACACACACTTAGCTTCCCCCGAATCAAGCAGTTCCTCGGGACTGTCTCTGCGCTAGTGGCTCCCGATGGACAACTACTCGTTACTGCCTATGGCGAGAACCACATCTCGGAGCCCACCACCTGGCTCACCGAGGCGCTCATTTCTGCTGGTCTGAACCAACCCGAGGCACGCCGTGTCACCCGACAGTTGGATCGTCCGAGGCGCTTCTCCATAGATGACGGGACTCGACTCCTTCGCCGCCACTTCGACCATTTGGAATTCACCCAGTTCCGTGACGTCTTCGAACTGTCCCCTTACGATTTGGAGGACATGGTCGGGCCACGGCTGTTGCATGCGCCGAGACTCAGCCCTCACCTTCCCGACGGAGTGGATCCACGCAACGTGGCAGCCACATTCCGCGAGATCATGGCATCGCACTCCAACAATGGTCATGTAGAACTGAACGCCGACATCGCAATGTTCGTGGCCAGATCGCCGCGCAGGGGTCCTTGGCCCTGGATTTGATCGTTGCCCTAGGGGAATGCGTTGAGTATGTCGGCGGCGGTTAGAACCCGATCGAAACCAGCCTCGTCGGAGACACCTGCTGGGCATACAGCCAACAGTTTTGCGTTCTCGGCACCAGGAATGGTGAGGCGCGCAACAGCAAGTGCCGAACTATCCGAGGCAGACATCGGGCGGCCGGTACGCCATTTGATGGAGCCGACCCAACGTGTGCTGCCGTTGCGATCAGCACCAACGAAGTCGTACTCATGGGCATTTGTCCTGTCCCACCATGAACCAACTGTTTCAACACCGGAGAACCCACCGCCTCGCAAGCCAGCAAGCCGGTTCACCGCCCCTTGGACGATCGGCTCGATTGCTCTACCCCGCCAAGGCAGATAGCCACGGTCGTAGGCGTCAAGAGCAAGGTCTGCTCGTCCACGCTCGATGTGAGCAAGTTCTGGCGCACAGAATCGAAACCAGAACCGCAGATAAGGGTCCGTGATGCGATAGCGCCGCCGGCGTGATTTCAACGTCTCGCCTACAGGAACGTCGATATCGATTAGCTGTTTCGCCTGCAGCGTTTCCAAGGCTCTCGTCACCTGGGTCCCCCTTGAGGGATCGTCGCCACCAAGACGTGCAACGGTCGATGCGAAGGTGCCATGGCCTACCTCCATTGCACCTATGGCCTCTAGTACCGCTCGTGCCGCAACTCCGTCGGGAAACTCCGCGGATAGAACTCGTTGGCCAGTTACAAGCAATGGAGAAGACCCGTCTCCAAGTTGGCTCTTCACAAAGCGTTTTGCACTGGAGTGCCTAGACGCCTCTGTCACAAGCCGCGGGTAGCCCCCAGTAGCCAGATACACGTCAAGTAAATCAACCGGATTCCGCTCACCACCGCAGGCCTCGGCCACACCCCTCGGAGACAGGGGCGAAATGGACCGTTCCAGTGCACGCCCATAGAGGGGACGATCATGTTCGCTCAACCGTTGCATCATGGCCAGGTCAGATCCCACAAGGATCAGCAGGATAGGAAGGCCTTCGAGAGTCCGATCCCACGCATTTTGCAGTACCCCCTCAAGGGTTCTGTCGCCCTCTACTGCCCAGGGGAACTCGTCGAGGACCACCACGGCAGGTTTGTCACCCACAGCCAGACCAAGCCGGGCGAACAGATCTGCCCACGACGCAACAGGGGCGGCAAAGGCAACATCTCGCTGAGGCAGAGCCACCCGCGATGCGTCCATGTCACGCATCACCGTCTCCATCTGAACACGTGTGCTGGCACTCTTCACCGCAGTTGTGAACAGATATGGGACCTTGGCGTTCTCAACGAACTCGGCCACCAGCCTGGATTTACCAGATTGCCTACGACCACGCATCGCCACCATCCGCCCGGTCCCTGTTCTTCGAACCTCGGCGAGGTCAGAGCGAAGCTTCGCTAGCTCAACACCACGTCCCCAGAACCCATTCACCACTCAACCTCTCTTAGAAACATCCATGTATGATACATAGATGTTTCTTCGATACCCACGCCTATTGACGAACGCTGCTGGGGTCCCTACGCAGTTCGGGTCCACGGGCCTGTCAGAACATCAGGCCATAGTCGACAACATGACATAGGTGTAGTCTGACGAACGCCTGTTCCCTGATTGGTCCTGCTGATGGCCCTGGTTGCCCACGATCCATCTGATTCGCTGCTGCGCGCGCTCAACGCTCGACTGAACGCTGACGCCATCGTGCATGTGGAGCGGCTCGCTGGGCGGGGTGCAGTTTTCGGGGAGCTGGACCGGCCCCTACCGCACTGGCTCGGTTCACAGCTCACCAACCTGGGTATCGAAGCCTTGTGGTCCCATCAGGCCGAGGCCGTCTCGCTGATCCGTGACCGCCACTCAACCGTGATCGCGACCGGCACCGGATCGGGCAAATCCTTGTGTTACCAGATCCCGATTGCAGAGGCAGTTGGAGACCCGATCAAGCCCGCAACTGCACTGGCCATCTACCCCACCAAAGCACTCGCCCAGGACCAGCTCAGCAGCTTTTCCCAGCTGGCACCGGGCAACCTGATTGCCGCCACCTACGACGGCGACACCGACGCTGCAACCCGAAACTGGGTTCGCCAGAACGCCAACGTGGTTCTCACCAACCCTGAGATGATCCATTTCGGCCTACTTCCATTTCACGAGCGTTGGGCCACTTTCTTCATGCGTCTCAGGTATGTGGTCATTGATGAACTCCATGTCCTGCGCGGCATGTTCGGTACCCATGTTGGGCACTTGTTGCGAAGACTTCGGCGCATCTGCGAGAGCTACGGGTCGAGCCCGACGTTCGTGTTTTCATCAGCGACCATCGGCTCGCCCGGCCAACTCGCATCGGAGCTGTGTGGCCTAGAGGTGCAGGAGGTGAGCAACGACGCCTCCCCCAAAGGTGAGCGGCTGGTGGCACTGGTGGATCCAACCCTCACCGAGGGGCCGAGAGCGGCTCGTAGCGCCAACCAGGTCACCACGAACCTCGTGTCTGAGTTGGTAAGAAGCGGTCACCGTACGCTCGCGTTCTGTCGCAGTCGAGCCGGCTCGGAGGTGATTGCCGCAGAGGTCGCACGTCGCCATCCGGACCTCGCCGGCAAGGTCCGTACCTACCGCGGTGGGTATCTGGCCGCGGAAAGACGAGAGATAGAGGCGCAGCTCTTCAGTGGCCAACTCGGTGGCGTCATCGCCACCAATGCGCTTGAGCTCGGCATAGATGTCGGCGGCCTCGACGCGTGCGTACTCAACGGTTTCCCCGGGACCATTGCTTCCATGTGGCAACAGATCGGCCGCTCCGGCCGAGAGGGACAACCCTCTCTCGGCGTGCTGGTGGCGGGCGAGGACCAGCTAGATCGCTACTACCTGCAGCACCCCGATGAGCTGTTCACCCGCAAACCCGAGCGGGCCGTGGTGAATCTCGCCAATCCCTACGTGGTGGACCCCCATCTGCGCTGTGGCGCGTATGAGAAACCGTTGTCCCATCACGATGAGATCTGGTGGGGAGACAACCTCGAAGACGGGGTCCGTCGGCTGGTCCTGAACGACGATCTGAGACTTCGCTCCCGCGGGGATCGCATCCGCGCCTATTGGTCCGGGCGAGGTAGGCCCAGCGCCGGGGTCGGGCTGCGATCAGCGTTTGGAACCGAGGTTCGTATTGCCTTTGACGATGGAACCTTGGTCGGTACCGTCGAACGTTCACGGGCCTGCGATCTCGTGCATCCGGGGGCCAGCTATCTGCATCAAGGCCGCCCCTACCGCGTTGTTTCTCTTGACCTCGACGACGGCGCAGCAATTGTGGAGCCTGATGACGGAACGGAATACACAATGGCTAGAACCACGATCGAGTTGCGGATTACTTCGGTGGACAAGACCGCCAAGGTTGGAGAACTCGGCTCGGGCCTAGGAACCGTCGAGGTAACCAGTGCGGTCACGGGCTATCAACGACGCGAAGTGCTCACAGGCAAAATTCTTGGTCACGAAGACCTTGATCTACCGCCGAGCGAGCTGATCACCCGTGGCTATTGGTGGACCATCCCCCAAGAGATCTTGGATTCGGCGGGCCTCAACGAACAGCAGATCCCCGGAGCGCTCCACGGAACCGAGCACGCCGCTATTGGGATACTCCCGCTATTCACCATCTGCGACCGTTCTGACGTGGGTGGGGTGTCAACTGCTCTGCTCGCAGACACCAACGCGCCAACCATCGTCATCTATGACGGCCACCCCGGCGGTGCCGGGATTGCTGAGTTGGGCTTTGAGTTCGCCACTCGACAACTCCAAGCAACCCTCGAGGTTCTGGAACGATGCCGATGCAAGGATGGTTGTCCCAGTTGCGTGCAATCTCCTAAGTGCGGCAACTGGAACGAACCACTCGACAAACGCGGCGCCATCGCACTGCTACTCGCAGCCAACCTGCCTACTCAGAGATCTCTTTGGCCATAGCGGTTGATGCCTTGACCACTCGGTCTCCAACCAAGGAGCCGATCAACGGCACGTCGGTCTTCACCTTGTATCGAACCTCCACCCGGATCAGGTCCGTGACGAGTTGCT
The DNA here is from genome assembly GCA_020439605.1 of Acidimicrobiales bacterium. Taxonomy (GTDB): domain Bacteria; phylum Actinomycetota; class Acidimicrobiia; order Acidimicrobiales; family Iamiaceae; genus Aquihabitans. Next base: position 16,930 of record JAGQSI010000006.1, read on the forward strand.
CGTTCACCTCCACCTCCATCGCTGCGGGATCGAGACCTGGCGTTCTCTTGGCGGCTCGTTCAGGGGCCGTGGTGTCTTTGGTGGTGATCGCGGCTCGTGCGCCGTTGCGTGCAGCGTCCGCCACGAGGATCTGTGCCCTCACTACCAGCCCTACCTGTATCACCAGGAGGAGGAACATGATCACTACAGGTAGCATGAGGATCAGCTCCACCGTGGCTTGTCCGTCTTCTCTGTTGTCGCTGTTGTCGCTGTTGTCGCTGTGGCGCGATCTCGGCCTAGACCACATCGGCGAGGAGCTTGTCTATGACGGCATCGAACAGTCGGCCGATGGCACCGGACTTGGCGGCCCACGCCACTAGTGCCAAGGCCAGCGCTGCTGCACCGAGCAGCACCAAGGCGTACTCCGCTGTGGCCTGACCGCGGTGATCTCCGCTACGTATTGATTTGATGGCTGTACTGGTTGACGCCGAGATGGCAGTGGTGATTGACACAATTAGTTCGAGCAATAGTGAGGGCATGGCAGTTCCGATCTGGCCTGCTTGAGGAGTTGTCTGGGTGGACGCTCGAGCGTCAAGGAAGGCTCACTTACTCGTGAGCGAAAAGGACCAGACCGCAACGGCCGTGGTAGCTGCGTAGGCGGCAGGCTCAGTTCACAACGCCTCAGAGCGCAACGGCTGAGAGCGCAACGGCAACCACTGGCACGACCGCCAGCAGAACCGCTGCTGGCAGGGTGCACATGGTCAAGGGCAACAACATCGTCACGGGGAGTTTGCGGGCCGCGCCTTGGGCATCGCGCAAGCGTTGATCCCTGTATAGGTCCGCTACTTCCACGAGTAGCGGCTCAAGGGCGACACCGGTAGCAGCCGATCGATTCAACGCTCCGATCAGCTCTGAACCAATCGGGGCGAGCCGTAGCGCCAGTGCATCAAGAACCTCATTCATCGCAAGGCCGTGATGTAGCGATGCAACGGCTTCTGAGATGTAGCGATCAAATGGGACCGGAGCGCGGAGAGCCACAACCTCCAACGCCGAGGCGACTGGATGACCGGCAGAGGCCGCGAGCTCAAATAGTTCTGCCACTTCGGCCAAGTTGGCGCTTGCTGCGAGCCGTTCCTGTTTTGTTCGTCTGGAAATGACAAGCCTGCGTACACCCACTGCGGTCAGGGTCACGGTGATCGCTGGACCCGCTCCAAATCCGACAACCAGAGCAGGCAGTACAACAACCGCAACCAGCAACGGGTTCACAGAGCCTCCGAGGCCAATTCCTGCGCTCCCCCTACCGGGTAGAGAACCAGCAGAATGAGCCACTCGATGGCGAGACGATCTGGCCGGAGGCGAGGCCGGATGCGACCAACCCGTATGCGGGGTCGGATATGACGAACCCGTATGGGATTGGCCCGTACGGGATTGGCTAAAGAGCGTGTGTCCCTGTTTGCGGCGAGCCACGTCATCGGGGCGCAGACCCCAACCAACCGCAACCACCACGGCGCAGACCCCTGCAGCGCTGAGCAGCGAGGCGCTCATCGGATGGACCTGACCTGTCGGACCATCCACCACGCTCCAGCGGCGTTCAAACCCAGACCCAGCACAACGCACATAGCACCGAGCAGGGAGCCCGTATAGAAAGCGAAGACTCGTGGATCTGCAATCGCGACCAGGATCGAAAACACGATGGGTGTAGCCACCAACATCACACATGACATGAACGCTTGGCTGCTCAACGCTTTGACCTCACGTCTTAGCGCATCGCGTTGACGCAAGGTCCTGATGGATGCGTCGAGGGCTCTAACTTCAGATGCCCCTGTGGAAGAGGCAATGGCCAAGGAGTCCACCACCAGTCGAACCGAATCATCGCTGGAGGCCGCCCACAGATCGAGAACTTCTCGCTGGCCCCTACCTGCATGGAGTTGGCGCGCCACTCGCGCTGCCGATTTTGCCCATGGCCCTGCGGATCTACTCAACGATGCGACAGCTACCCCGAGCGATGTTCCGCTGGCCAGCTGGGCTTTGAGCTTCTCCACCTCACCCACCACATCGTGTTGGTTGGACGAATGGAGACGGCCAAGGGATCGCTGTACAAGGCCGATCAAACGTCCACCAGGTGACCACTGATCGAAGATTCCTTCAGCGAAGGACCACTCGCTGGGGGAGGTTCGGCCCTGCCCCCGTACGGCTGGGGACCGTGGATTGAGGTATTCAGGCTCCGCCCCAAATAGCTGTGCAGTCAAGTATGGGTTTCGTGGTGGGGTTCTCATGGCTTTGCTGACAACCATTCCGATCCCCAACACCAACAAGGCCACAACTGCAGCTTGAGCGCTCATTGCTGGATCTCATTTCGCCGAGCACGTCTACTGAGCGACGCCACAACTCCATGGCGATCCGCGACAGTTCTTACAAGCCCATCGGTCCCATCACCGCCACAATCTGGCCCCACCTCACACACCTCGGCGACAACTCGCCGGCCCGAGGAGTCTCGTTCTACATGCACCACAAGATCTATGGCGGCGGCGAGTTGGTTCAGCACAACCTGCGCGGGCAGACCGATATCGGCCATCAACACCAGGTTGGTGAGGCGGTGAAGCGCGTCTGGCGCGCTGTTGGCGTGAACTGTGGAGAGCGATCCGTCGTGGCCGGTGCTCATGGCTGCCAGCAGATCGAATGCCTCGGTTCCTCTCACTTCTCCCACCACCAGCCGATCGGGTCTCATCCGCAACGCATTGCGGACCAGTTCTCGTATCGACACCTCCGGAGCCCCATCTGGGGATGCACCACGAGATTCAAGGCGCACCACGTGTGGCGCCTCCAGACGCAGCTCAGCAGCGTCTTCGACTGTGACAATTCGCTCGGTAACCGGGACCGCTGCACCCAGCGCATTGAGCAGGGTGGTCTTACCGGACCCTGTTGCTCCTGACACCACTATGTTGAGCCGTGATCTGACGCAATCAGTGAGCAGGTCGCACACAGACCTAGGGGCAAAAGAGCCGAGCCCTACTGGCCTGACCGAGAACCGTCGAATGGTTATACATGGCCCGTCCACTGCCAGTGGCGGTACCACTATGTGCACCCGTGATCCATCGCCGAGACGTCCATCCACCAGTGGATGAAGTGGGTCCGCTCGTTTACCCAATGGAGCAATGATCCTCTCCACCAGAAGGTCCACCTCGGCGCTCGAGAGAGTGATGTCGCTAGCTGCGAGACGGCCAGCGGATTCGGTCCACACAACACCCGGGCCGTTGATCATGATGTCGCTCACCGTCGGGTCTCGAAGCAACGAGTCGATAGGACCCAACCCGAACAAGTGGGCCCGAATCTCTGCAACCGATTGAGCCACTTCACCGTGGCTTCTCAGCGGATCTGCAGAGCGAACCATCTCAGCGAGTTCGTCGTCTCCGGGGATCGGCCCATCGGAACTGGCGATAGCCAGATGCAGGACCTGCTCAAGGGTGCTCATTGAAGTCCCCTCAAACGATCTCGGCCAGGGCCTGCACAAACCGTTTGGGCAGAGGGCGATGAATGATTCCGACATCGGCGCACTTACCCACCGCTGGGTCCAGATCTATCTCTGCCACCACCGGCACACCGCAGCGTTCAGCAACTTCTCTCCACCCCAGCCAACGCCGAGGGTCTCGAACCAGGACCACGCAATCTGGTTTCAGCGTGAGGTCTGCAACAGCTCTCATCGACAATGGGCACGCTCTGATCACAAGAACTGACCGATCTGCCCCTTCGACTACTGCTCTGCCTACCGCTGTGTGGATGGCTTGGCCGACATCTGCAACAACCAAACCGGCCATTTGGGACAAAGCCTTACCAAGCGCTTCTGCACGTTCTCCCACCCAGCGCCCTGTGCCCGGCCCAAGTAGCGACATGTCTTCGCTGAGCGGTTCCAACAATCGTTCAAGCGCATCTGGTGGAACGTCTGGGCCAGCGCGGGTCCATCCGCGCAGTCCAGCCCCAGCACCCCAGCCAACCCCATGCAGCAGAGCTTGATCTCCGCACAGATCAGCAATGGCCACTGGGCCGCGCCCTGTAACCACGCCAGCCTGCGCTATTGCCGCCACCACCGTAGAAACTCCTGCGCCGCCCTTTAGCGACCAGCACGCGATCAACACCCGAAAACTCCAAAGTCATACCGGCAGACACGGCCGGCGATGGATTACGGGGAAGGCGCAGTCAATCTATGAAGAAGACGAATTCGCCGCTACAGACAAATGAGTAGCGTCTTGCGAAAGTAAGAGTTGGTGCCCACCCCCTGAGAGATGGGCACCAACTGGTTCAGACAGCCTTGATCTTCTTGGCAGCTACAGCACCAAGAGCGATGACGGCGATGATGATGATCAGCTTCTTCATGCCCATAGCCTAGATCGGTTTTGGACAGCGTGCTGACGGTGTGACTTCAGACCGCCAAAAGGTCGCGTGCACCAGTGTCTGAACTGGGGTGACGCAACTTGCTCATGGCGCGTGCCTCGATCTGGCGAATGCGCTCACGAGTGAGGTTGAAGTGCTCTCCAACTTCTTCGAGGGTTCGGGGCTCACCACGATCTAGGCCAAAGCGAAGCTTGAGGATTTCACGTTCACGATCATCGAGCGGCGACAACAGCCGTGAGATCTCTTCGGGCAACAATGCTGTTGCAGCTACCTCGAAGGGGGACTCTGCGGAACGGTCCTCCACCACGTCTCCAAGCTCTGCGTCTCCGTCTTCACGA